>JAZUKS010000013.1:0-17954 GCA_045643405.1 Bacteroidaceae bacterium
TATCGCAAGCTAACTCAGCTTCAGGAACCTGTAATTGCAACCTTGCAACTGAAAGACTTCCTTGAAGGCATTATGGAATTATATCCCAATATAACCTGGAAAATAGGTGTTCCTGCCGATACTGTCCTTGACACGGATGAATCACTCCTGCGCCAGGTTATCGTCAACATCATCAAAAATGCAGCCGAAGCTGGTGCCAAGAACATAGAATGCACATGGCGTGACTCTGCCCTTCGCATCAGCAATGACGGGATACCTATTCCTGCAGAGGTCAGAAGAGACATCTTCATTCCATTCTATACCACTAAAAGTACAGGTACAGGCATAGGTCTCGCGCTATCCCGACAAATCATGACCATGCTGGGTGGCTCGCTTGAACTCTCGGAAAAAGCAGATGCGGGCTATCACGCAACATTCATTCTAAAATTTGAACAATAGTCTATATCTTTGAATATACCTAATCAAGTAGAAACATCTTGAACAAACCACCACAAATCAGGGTACTGGTTTTATAAACTGCATACCTCAATTTGGTATCTGGTTATATGAAACCACCTTCTTATTTCGCTAATCAAGTTGTAACCACTAGGGCAGATCAACACCCAGGTTTTGGTTGAAGGGTATAGCAATTCACGATACCCTTCGTTCTTCCTTTGACAGAATACACATTTTGTCGCTTCATCCAAAGGTGGTGTTTTGGAACCACTCCCTTATTTTGCTAGTCCGACAAAGTGCCGTTGCAGATGTACACATTACACAACACCTCAGTCATATCCACATCCTTCATTTTGCTTCAACACATACCTTTATTATATATATAAGCCAACTTTTCAATCTTCAACCCTCAATCCTCAATCATCAACCTTCAACCATCAATCATCAATCGTCAACCTTCAACCATCAATCTTCAACCTTCAATCCTTGCCTTCGTGTGAAAATTAACGTGACAGAATAGCCTTGTTTGCTGAAAAGTAATATCCCCCGCTACTCATCTGAGCAACGGGGGATATTTGACGTTTATCCTTTTGCACTACGCCAATAGGCGAGGGTATGGAATTTTAGTAGAACAACTGGCGCTTGTCAGTACGCTTAGCTTTCTTGTAAGCGTTGTAGAAGATGTTGCTGGGATTGCGCAAGTCAGACTGGGTCATAGACATCATCATGTAAGCGTTCTGCTGTGCAATGCGCTGCATCTCTGCCTTCTCGTCATATTTCTCCTCGGTCTTGTTCTTTGACAATACCTGGAATGCATAAACACCAGCGTTACCCTTGATACCGCTTACGAACTTACCCTGCGCAGCAGCACTTGCAGCACCACTGATGGCAGCTTCGCTGACAGCACCCATCTTCTGCAAGTAAGCAGGAGCAGCAAAGGTGATGTGCTGGATGGTATCTTCAACGGCACCAGCAATCTTGGCTACGTCAGCAATGCTCTTGGCACCGTTCATCTTCTCCTGAAGTTTAGCAGCCTTCTTGTCCTTGATAACCTCATCGGTGAGGTAGCGCTTGATCTGCTCGTCGTTCATGTCACGATAGCCCTCGGTGTGGATACCGGTGAGTACAGCAACAACGAGGTGCTCGCGGCTCTTACCGCAGTAGTTGATCTCGCTGATATCGTTGACCTGAGTATTCTCCTTGTATGCCCAACGGATTACCTCACGTGAATCCTCGATGCCGGGAAGTGCCTGAGCCATGGGGTCGATGTCGTTGCGACTGAGAAGTGCATACTCTGCAGTCTGGTTCTTCTCCAGGTCAGCAAGAGTCTTGTTGGTAGCAACGAAGCTGCTCAGGTTGTTGTAGTAATCGTTGGCAGTTGCGTTGCTGAAGTCGATGGTACGCTTGATAACAGCAACATCATACTTGTTGACCATGTTGCGACGATCGGTAACCTGTACAACCAAGATACCGCCATCTACCTCTACCTGGTTGATGCTACCTGTAGATGCTGCGTTGATGGTGGTGATCATCTTCTTGGTATTGTCGTTAACGCTACCGCCCTCGTACATCTGGCTGACAATCCACTGCTTGGTAGCGGGCTGGTTGTATGCCTTGGCGATGGTGTCGAAGTTAGCACCAGCCTGCAAAGCGTTGCAGATGCTGTCTGCGCTCTTCTTGGCAGCTGCGAGGTCAGCATTTACTGCTGCAATCTGACGAACCTCGATAGAGTCGGGCAAGCTTACCTTGCTCATCAACTTCACGATGTTTACGCTGTTGTCGGCAATGTTGTAGTAAGGCTCGGTCTGAGTGCCTACAGCCATAGAGTCAACGCGTGCTGCAATGTCATAGGGGAGAGCCTTGGTGGTGATGGGCAGACCAGCGTAGGGAACGTTTGACTGTGACTGGCGAACGATAGCCTCGATAACTGCATCATCCTTCTGCAAAGACTCTGCATACTCTGCCATCTCCTTGTTCAAAGCCTCCTCATCAGCCTTGCTTGCCTTGATGACAACATCGATGTACTTGATGTCGCGGATTTCGCCAAACTGATAGAATGGCTCCTTGTACTCTTCGTACTTAGCCTTCAAGTCAGCATCCTCAACCTTGATGTCCTTGTCTTCGATGCTGGTGTAGGGGAGTGCAGCCAGCAAGATGTCGGTCTCGTTGGTACGGCCGTCAAAGCTTGCCTTAGCGCTTACGGGATTTGACATTGTCAAACCGCTGAGCAGCATCTGGTATTTCTGCATCAATGTGTTCTTTCTAACCTCGTTCTCGATGAAGCACCACAAACGGTAGTAGCGTTCGATGTACTCGCGCTGCTCGGGTGAGACCTGAGGATTGCTCAACATGTCCTGACGCTGCTTCAGGAACTGCTGCAATGTGGCGTAATCGAACACGCCCTGCTGGCTGCAGAAGGGAGTCTGGCCGAGCAGAGGATTGTTGCCCTTCTTGATGATGTCCTGCAGCTCAGCATCGGTAACGGTGAGACCAACCTTAGCGCACTCAGCCTCCAGCATCTTCTGCTGAAGATAACGCTGGTAAACCTGCTCACGGATCTGAGCCATTACCTCATTGCTTACTTGCTCACCTTCGGGAAGCTGACCCATGGTCTGGAGTACTTCCTTGTACTCATCTACCATGTCGTTGAGTTCGGCATAGTCGAGTGACTCGCCATTCAGACTTGAAACTTCAGTGTCGGGACCGCTCTTCTTCATGATTTCTACGACTCCTCCGGCAATGAAGGCAAGCATACCCAAACCGATTGCAGCCTGGGTTACTTTGTTGCTTCTGATTTTTTGTAATGTTGCCATTGTTTTTATGATATTTTTTAGTTTTTTTGCTGTTTTTGGATGACTCGGGCGCACGAACCCATATGGGTATCCTTCGCGAATACTCCCTAATCAGCGCGCAAAGATACAAAAAAAGTTTCACACGCGTATATATATTGTGATAAAAAGCATAATTTCCGCGATTTTTCCATGGTTTTTGCAATGAGGTATTGTTTGCAAGGGTAACGATACACATTTTACCCCATAAATTCCCCTGTACTGTACCCTCGTGCTGGCTCTTGGTTTGACTCGTAGCGTCTTCATCTCATCACCAGCGTTTTTTCATCGATCGATGGACATTCGATGGAGAAACGATGATGCCTATTGACAACAATAGTTAGCGTGAAAAGGCGTGTGATTAACGATGTTTTTTGTTCAGCAAAGCGTTTTATTATCGCTTTTACTTTGTGACTTAATTGTTATTGACCTTCAGTCGTACCAAGACAATTTTGGTGGTTGTTTTCTGCATGATCTTAAACTCAAAGTTGTTGAACTTGACGACTTCGTTAAGTTTGGGGAAACTTTGATACTTGTGCAAAATGAGTCCACCGACGGTTAGGTACTGGTCGCTTTCGGGCAGGTTCAGGTCGAACTTCTCGTTGACCTGCTCAATCTCCATTCGTGCCGAAAGCATGTATTCGCCGTTGCCTAGGTCGGTGGCTATGTAGTGGGTGTTGTCGTGCTCATCTTCAATCTCACCGAAGATCTCCTCAACGAGGTCCTCCAGGGTTACGATGCCACTGGTACCACCAAACTCGTCCACTACTACGGCAATGGAACGCTTTTGCTGAATAAAGGTCTTCAGGAGTTTCTGCGCTGGCATGGTTTCGGGGACGAAAGCCACCTCGCGTATGTTGTCTGTCCATTTGTCAGTGGGTTTCAGACGGAACATCTCTGATGAGTGTACATATCCCTTGACCTCATCGATGTCCTCACCATAGACCACTACCTTGGAATGGCCGGATTCTACAAACTGGTTCTTGAGGGTCTCGAGAGGCGTGTCCATCCCGACAGCATCAATCTCGGTACGTGGCACGATACAGTCGCGCACCTTTACCGAACTAAACTCCAAAGCATTCTGGAACATCTTGACCTCGTTGTTCAGATTGTCCTCATTCTTCACATCCTCAATGTTGCTCTGAATCAGGTAGTCCAGGTCAACCTTCGTGAAAGTGACGTCTCCGTCGTTACGGTTCACCTTAATGCCACAGATTCGGAGCATCATCTTACTCAATCCACTTGTGAACTTGCTGATGGGGTAGAGGATGATGTAGATGATGAACATGGGGATGGCAAAAAACTTCAGCATTCTGTTGGGGTTGTGCTTGAAGAGTGTTTTTGGCAGGAACTCACCGGTTACCAATACGATGAGTGTAGAGATGACGGTGTTGATGACCAACTCCAGTCCTTCGTTGAGGTGAAGGTCATTGATGAACCAAATGCCCAATAACTGAGCCATTAGGATGCCATAGATGACAAGTGCTATGTTATTGCCAACCAGAAGGGTAGAGATGAAATTGTTGGGGTGTTTGTAGAAAACACCCATCATCTTGCTACTTGTCGTGTTGTCGGCTTTGTCCATCTCGTAGCGCAGTTTGCTTGACGATACAAAGGCAATCTCCATACCCGAAAAGAAAGCAGATAGGAGTAGCACGACGATGGTGTATATGATAAGCGTGGTAGTATTCAATGCCATCAATTTACTTTTTTGGAGGGTTGGATGTGGGGTTGCGCCTTAGCGTGGCTTGAAGCCGGTGCGCCATTGCCTTTCTCGGCATTCATGGCCTCCTCTTCAGTCTGTGGCTCAGGAGCAGGTGTCTCGTTTTCCGTATCGCTGGCGGGGAATGCTCCTTCTGAGTTGGTGACAAAGTAGTCGGTCATCTGCTCGTTTGATCGGAAGTCTGTGCCGTGCAGTTCGCGGTCGGGCATGAAAATGTCCATTGGCTTATGGTTCCACATCTTATGTTCGTTCATGTCCCAGAAGAGTTCCTCGGTAAGGAACAGCGTGCCTTGCAGGTTCTTTATGATGACACGTCCCCTGAGTTCCCAGGTGCGTTGTTGGTGCAGGAATGCCGTGTCGGCCTGCACGAATAGGTCGGTATGCATATTCTCGTCAAAACGCTCCATGAAGAAACCGTGAAGGAACTTCCATGTGGCAGGATTGGTGCTGTTGTGTATCTGCCAGTCCTCGGTCACCAATTTGTAGCGTATCACGCCCGAATCAGAGATAAGGGTGCTTACGCCACTGGCCGACATGAATGCCAGGGAGTCGCTTTCGTTGATGGCATCTGCAACATGCTCTTGCTCTGCTCCACAAGAGCCGAGTAACGCTATGAATCCTGCGACGAGTATGACAAGAAATTTTTTCAATTCTGATATGACTCCTTTAGTTTCTTGATTGAACTTAGTTGATCTTCCACTTCAGGAACCATCTCTCGTTGAATGAGATACCAATGTTCAGCATGACATAGTTCTCCTTGATCATGTTGGCAACAGAAGGCTTGCGCATCATCCACTCTGCAGAAACATTGATAACAGAACGTCCGCTGACCTTGCCCAAGGGGAGTCCCAAGCCGACAGAAGCACGGTATTCTGCAGGACCATCCTGTCCGTTAACGTTCAGGTATGGCGTAGAATAACTGAATCCCATGCGGTATTGTACGGTTTCCATATAATGGCGTCCCTTGATGTTGGGAATGTACTCTGCACCTACGTTGTAGCGTGTGCGGTCCTGGTATGCGCCGGTCTTAGTCTCGTATGTGATGTCACCATTTGCGTCATTGCCGGCAACGGGTGTCTTGCACTCTGCCCATTTCTCGTAGTGCATGTCTGCTGCTACGGTTAGGACATCCTTGTGCTGCCAAGAAACACCACCGCCAAAGGTGGTAGGTATGTCAAATGTATTCTTAACCGATACCGAGGCCGAGTCGCCTGCGGTAGTGTAGCGCAATCGGGTAGCGGTGCCGTTGATACCGTGCCCTAAACTGTATGTGGCACCGAGGGTCAGCTTATCGTACTTGTTAATCGTGATGGGTACCTGCACGCCGAAGTCTGCCTTGTAAGATGCCAGGTCGGCAGAGTAGATCTGGTTCTGACTGCTATAGTTGGTGCTTGAGGTAGTACCTTCGTAGAACACTTGTGAAGTAGAGTGGTTGTAGTCACCCCACAGATAACCTACGTTGGCACCCACTGAAAACCAAGAGAAGGGTGCCCATCCCACACCCAGGTAGAGTTCCTGCAGACCTCCATTGCCCGTGTATGTGGTTTTTGTACTGATGGGACTGGCTGAGGTGTAGATGTTTCCCACCTTTCCTTCGGTATTGAAGGTGTAACCGATGGTAGTATAGGGTACGAAACCAAATGACATACCGATATTCTTGCCCACACGGAATCCTGCATTGACGTTGCTAAGCGTGGTGTTGCGGGCATTCGTGCTGGTGCCGTTGGTGCTCATGTGTCCATACTGCATGGTCATACCCACGTCGAAGATGAACGAAAGTGAGTCAACGCAAGAGTATGAGGCGGGATTTTGCATATTTACGCGTGAACCGTTGCGCAATCCTAATGCCACGCCTCCCATGCCTCTGTTGAATGTCTGAGACTGTTCTGCAATTGTTCCGAGTCCGAAACGTGAATAGGATGAGTTGCTTCCGTTTTGTGCCAAAGCAGAAGCCGATGATAACGCAATCGTTGCGCAAGCGAGTATTACCTTCAGTGTATTCACTATTGTTGTATGTTTTTTGAAAACAATGTTCTTGTTTCTTGTTATTGTTATGTTTCCAGAATGAAATTCAATCCTTTGGTTACCAAGTGTTTGTCTTGGTGGACGAAATCACGGTTCTCGTCTCCGGCTTCGATGGTGTCTCCGCCTGTCAGGAAGACATGGAGTGCGGGGTATTGCTTCTTCCATTGCTGTACATACCCTTCGATTTCGTATTTCAACCCAAGTATGGCGCCACTTCTCATGCATGTTTCCGTGCTGTGTCCCAGCAACGGGGTGTCGCCCTTTGACTCAACAAGTGGCAGCAAGGCCGTATGTTCGTGCATGGCAGCCAGACGCATCTGCAGGCCTGGTGCAATGTTGCCACCGGCATAGTATCCCTCGTCGTCGATTACCTCGTACGTTACGCAGGTGCCGGCATCGATAATCAGCAAAGGCGTGCCGGGCATCATGCACATGGCTCCCACGATGGCGGCAATGCGGTCGGCTCCCATGGTGCTGGGCATGGCGATGCATTGTGTGGTGCCAAAAGGCCTCCACCGCAGTTCGACGGGCAGTGGTGTCTGGTTCGTGAGACGTAGCACGGGAAACGGCAACAGCTTCAGTTTGCGTTCTGCCTCTTCGCCGATCTTTCCTACCGAACTCAGGATGGCCTTGGTGATGGCATACCGCTCTGTCACTTCATCGAGCACGTTGAGCGTTTGGCTTTCACCATAGGTCTGCTCCACGATGTCCTGACCGTCAAAGACCACCAGTTTGGCTCTTGTGTTGCCTATGTCGATTATTAGATTCACTGACTTCTTGTTGTGTCGAAAACTTTTTCGTGTGGTTGTGGCATTCGCCTGTTGTGGCGTGCCAACAACTTTTCAAGGTGCAAAGGTACTAAAATTACCTTATATGGGAAAATCAAGGGTAAATAATGTTTAAGTTTTATGTTTTTTTTAGACTCATAGGTATATAATTGTGTCAAATGCACCTCATTTTCATCGAAATGTTGAAATGTAATTTGCTTTTTCGCTTGCTAATTTGTACCTTTGCGTCGCAAAAACGACACATAAAGATGTTTAATGGACTGAAAACGGCATGTAGGCTGTTCGTTTTGACTCTGGTTTTGTTGATGAGTCAAGCGACTTTGCGCGCGCAACGTGTGAATGATAGTATCACGGTTGCGCTATTGACGTGTTCGCCAGGCGACCTGGTTTATGAACTCTATGGTCATACCTCCATTCGTGTCACCAACCACACCAAGGGTACGGATGCCATTTTCAACTATGGCGTTTTTGAGTTTTCGAAGCCCCATTTCGTATGGCGCTTTATTTTGGGACAGACCGACTATATGGTACAGCCCCTTCCCTTCGTGATTTTTGAGGATGAATACGTACAGCGCGGTTCCAGCATTGTCAGTCAGACACTCAACCTGACCCGTGAAGAAGCCAACCTGCTGTCGGAGCGTCTGTTTGAAAACGCCAAGAAGGAAAACCGCACATACCGTTACAACTTCCTTTCGCGCAATTGCACCACGATGGTACGTGACATGGTTGAGTCGTGCATTGACGGAACCGTCCAGTACAAGGAACAGGAGAAGACAACCTATCGTGAGGCTTTGCATGAGTACACTGCCGACTCTCCGTGGTCGGAATTGGGTAATGACCTGTTGCTGGGTGCCAATACTGACACGTTGCTCTCCGACCGTGCAGCTCAGTTCTTGCCCCAGCGCTTGCAGAGGTACTTCTCGCAGGCCATCATCCTGGATAGTGCCAACAATTCGCGTCCGTTGGTGCTGGGTGAACCTCAGGTACTGCTTGAGGAGCATGAGATGCCCAAGGCAAAAGGCTTCCCCTTGTCGCCCCTTGCATGTGGCATCATCTTCGCCTTGGTGCTGATAGCGCTGGCAGGTTTGGAATACTGGTTGAAGAAAGTCTTCTGGGCAATCGATCTTCTGCTGATGCCCGGCGTGGGTGTTGCTGGTCTTTTGGTGACCTTTATGGCCATCTTCTCGGAGCATCCTACCGTTGGCAGCAACTGGCAGGTTTGGGTGTTCAATCCCATCCCCCTGTTCTGCATGCCATGGGTGGTATGGTGTGCCATCAAGCACCGCCGTTGCCTGTACCACTATGTCAATGCGGCAGTTTTACTGCTGTTTTTGGTATCATCCCCCTGGATTCCTCAGCATTTTAGTGTCATAACTCTACCTTTGGCATTAGGTTTGCTGACTCGTCCTTTGAGTTATATTATCTACGAAAGTCGGTTTGGTTTGCAGAGACCTGTCAGACGTCGTGGCAAATCGCCTGTTAAGCAGGCAAAACAAGTGAAACCCGGTACTCGTCGAAAGAGATGACGAATTTGAACAGATATCGCATACTCACCTCGCTGATGGTCATCTTGTCGTCCATCCCTGTCGAGGCACAAATGGCTCCTGAGGTTCCTCGGTTGGTCGTTAACATCGTCATTGACCAACTCCGCACGGACTATCTCGAGGCCTTTTCTCCGTTGTATTGTGAAAACGGTTTCAAGCGCCTATTGAAAGAGGGACGTGTATATCGTCAGGCAGAATATCCCTTTACCTCTCCCGACCGTGCCTCGGCAATTGCCTCGCTGATGAGCGGATGCTCTCCCTACGAGCATGGCATTGTTGGCGAGCGTTGGCTGAATCGCAGCACCTTGCAACCCGTATATTGCGTGGAGGACAAGGCATTCAAGGGCCTTCTGACCACAGAGCATAGTAGTGCCGCCAACCTGGCCGTGAGTACCATTACCGATGAACTGAAGGTGGCTACCGAAGGCAAGGCGTTGGTGTACAGCATCTCGCCTTATCGCGATGCTGCGGTGCTGGCTGCCGGTCATGCTGCCGATGGTGCATTCTGGATTAACGACCTCACGGGACAGTGGTGTAGTACCGATTATTACGGTCAGTTCCCCACATGGGCTTTGACTTACAACAATAGTGATGGTCTGAAGAACCGCATATCCTCGCTCAAGTGGGAACCCGTGAACTCTCTCGTGGGTGGCTTTAACTACTTCGTAGCAGGTGGTGTGCGTTCGCCCTTCAAACATTCCTACTCAGGCGAACAAAAGGTGCGTGAACTGAAAGAGAGCGCCATGGTCAACGATGAGGTGACGCGCTTTGCAGAGTTCTGTGTGAAGAGCACGTCCCTGGGTATGGATGGAGTGACGGATTTCCTTACCGTCAACTACTATGCAGGAAACTACCTCCACAAGGGTGTGGATGAGTGTCCTATCGAATTACAGGATACCTATGTGCGCCTGGATAGCAACCTTGCCGACTGGATGTCGTTTGTAGAGCAAAAGTTGGGTAAGGGACGTGTGCTCTTTGTCGTAACCAGTACGGGCTATGCCGACGAGCACTCAACAAATCTTGAGCCTTACCGTATTCCTACGGGGACGTTCAATATCACGCGCGCACAATTATTATTAAATATGTATCTGATTGCAGTCTACGGTCAGGGACAGTATGTCGAGACCGCGTTGGGCAATCAACTTTATCTGAATCTCAAGCTTCTTGAGAACCGAGCCTTGAACCAGGCAGAGGTGCTGGAGCGCAGTCAGGACTTCCTGATGCAGTTGTCGGGAGTGCGTGACGTATTCACCTCGCAGCGTTTGCTGATGGGTGCAGGTACTCCCAGCATCAGTCGCTTGCGCAACGCCCACAACCCCCGCGTGTCGGGCGATATCCTGATTCAGGTGGCTCCCGGATGGCATTTGGTGAATGAGACTACTCACGAGGACCATGTCTCGCGTGAGTCGTACATGGGATTCCCTCTGGTGTTCTTGGGTTCAAGTGTGGAAACGGGCGAAGTGGAGACACCTGTCACGGTGGACCGAATCGCTCCCACGGTGGCTCGAGCCCTCAGAATCCGCGCCCCGAATGGATGCTCGGCAAGTCCGCTCGAATGACCCCGGCGGGAATATAACCCACCATCCATTTCAATTTTCGGCAACAGAACCAGTTGCTATTCATTTCGAAACAAAACAATACATATATGAGCTTTATCAATTTTTTGAGCAAGATCTTCGGTAATAAGGCCAGCCGTGACTTGAAGGCTATCCAGCCTCTCGTAGCGCAGGTTACTGAGATCTATCCCCAGATTCAGGCACTCAGCCATGATGAGTTGCGTGCCAAGACAGAAGAGATTAAGAACCAGGTACAACACTCTGCCGATGACCTTCGTCAGCAGATTGCTGAACTGAAGGCTAAGATTGAGCAGACCGACATTCAGGACCGTGCTCCCATCTTTGCACAGATTGACAAGTTGGAGAAGGAGGTGCTTGACCGTCTTGAGGTTGAGTTGGAGGTTGTTCGCCCCATCGCTTTCGCTATTGTCAAGAGTACTGCTGAGCGTTTCAGCAAGAACGAGAATGTAGAGGTAACTGCTACTGACCTCGACCGTGAGTTTGCTGCTCGTTTTGACTTCGTTGACATCGAGGGCGACAAGGCCATCTACCACAACCATTGGGTTGCCGGTGGTAACGACACCCTCTGGAACATGGTTCACTATGACGTGCAGCTCTTTGGTGGTACCGTACTGCATCAGGGTAAGGTGGCCGAGATGGCAACCGGTGAGGGTAAGACCCTCGTAGGTACTTGTCCCGTGTTCCTGAACGCCTTGACCGGTAATGGTGTGCATGTGGTTACCGTCAATGACTATCTGGCAAAGCGTGACTCGGAGTGGATGGGTCCTCTCTATATGTTCCACGGTTTGCGCGTAGACTGTATCGACAAGCATCAGCCCAATAGTGATGCACGTCGCAAGGCTTATATGGCAGATATCACCTTCGGTACCAACAACGAGTTCGGTTTCGACTACTTGCGTGATAACATGGCCACCAATCCCAAGGATCTCGTTCAGCGTGCGCACAACTTCGCCATTGTCGATGAGGTTGACTCCGTATTGATTGACGATGCACGTACACCTCTTATTATTAGTGGTCCTATCCCCCGTGGTGAGGATCAGCAGTTTGAGCAGTGGCAGCCCCTGGTTGAGCGTTTGTTCGGTGTTCAGCGTCAGTTGGCTACCCAGTTCCTGGCTGAGGCAAAGACCCTCATCAAGCAGGGTACCGACGAGAACAAGAAGGACGTTACCGCTCAGGGTTTCCTCCAGTTGTACCGTAGCCATAAGGCGTGGCCTAAGAACAAGGCACTTATCAAGTACCTCTCAGAACCCGGTATTAAGGCAGGTATGCTGGCTACCGAGGCCATCTATATGGAGAACAACAACAAGCGCATGCCTGAGTGCGTTGAGCCTCTTTATTTCGTGGTGGAGGAGAAGCAGAACAGCGTTGACTTTACCGATAAGGGTAACGACTGGATGGCAAGTCAGGTGAGCGACTCTCAGTTGTTCGTGTTGCCCGACATCACTGCGTTGATCTCTGCTATCGAGGGTGATCCCAACCTTACCACCGAAGAGCGTGTTGCCAAGAAGGATGAGATTTATACCGACTATGCTGTCAAGAGTGAGCGTGTACACACCATCCAGCAGCTGCTGAAGGCTTATGCCATGTTCAACCTCAACGATGAGTACGTGATGCAGGAACGCGAGATCAAGATTGTCGACGAGCAGACAGGTCGTAGAATGGAGGGTCGCCGTTGGAGCGATGGCTTGCATCAGGCTGTTGAGGCAAAGGAGCACGTTCGCGTACAGGCTGCGACTCAGACCTTCGCAACCATTACCTTGCAGAACTATTTCCGTATGTACCACAAGCTTTCGGGTATGACCGGTACGGCTATTACCGAGGCTGGTGAGTTCTGGGACATCTATAAACTTGATGTTGTTGAGATTCCCACCAACCGTCCCATCCTGCGTAAGGATATGAATGACCGCGTGTACAAGACTCAGCGTGAGAAGTACAAGGCTGTCATCATGGAGGTTGAGAAACTGCGCTCGGAAGGTCGCGCCGTATTGGTGGGTACTACCAGCGTCGAAATCAGTGAGATGCTCTCTAAGATGCTTTCAATGCGCAAGATCCCTCATCAGGTGTTGAATGCTAAGTTGCACCAGAAGGAGGCTGAGATCGTTGCCCTTGCTGGTCAGAGTACCAACGGTTTGGGTGCAGTTACCATTGCTACCAACATGGCAGGTCGTGGTACCGACATCAAGCTCTCTCCCGAGGTGAAGGCTGCTGGTGGTTTGGCCATTATCGGTACCGAACGTCACGAGAGCCGTCGTGTAGACCGTCAGTTGCGTGGTCGTTCTGGTCGTCAGGGTGACCCCGGTAGCTCAGTATTCTTCGTGTCACTCGAGGATAAGCTGATGCGTCTGTTTGCCAGCGAGCGTATCGCCAAGGTGATGGACCGTCTGGGCTTCAAGGAGGGTGAGATGATTGAGCACTCTATGATTAGTAACAGTATCGAGCGTGCACAGAAGAAGGTGGAGGAGAACCACTTTGGTACTCGTAAGCGCTTGCTGGAGTACGATGACGTAATGAACAAGCAGCGTACTGTTATCTATGAGAAGCGTCGCCACGCCCTTATGGGTGAGCGTATCGGCATGGATATCTCTAATATGATTTGGGACCGTGTTTGCCATATTGTAGAGAACTACACCTACGAAGGCATGAAGGAGAAGTTCATTGAGATTCTTGCCATGGAGATTCCCTATACAGAGGATGACTTGATGGCTGCAGGACACAACCTTGATGACCTTTGCGAGAAGGCTTATCAGGCGGCAATGGCTCGCTTCAAGGAGAAGACCGACCTCTTGGCTTCGATTACTTATCCCGTTATCAAGCAGATTACTGAGAGTCCTCAGGGTGCTATGTACGAGAACATCCTCGTTCCTATCACCGATGGCCGTCGCGTATACCAGATTACTGTTAACCTCAAAGAGGCTTATGAGACTCAGTCTCAGGCACTTGTTAAGCAGTTCGAGAAGTCTATCCTTCTCCATACTATCGATGAGGCATGGAAGGAGAACCTCCGTTTGCTCGATGAGTTGAAGCATTCTGTAACCAATGCAAGTTACGAGCAGAAGGATCCTCTGTTGATCTTCAAGCTTGAGAGTGTTAAGTTGTTCGACTCTATGGTTGACAGCATCAACAATAAGACAATCAGCGTGTTGATGCGTGGTCAGTTGCCTCCTCAGGTAGCTCAGGCTCAGAACCAGGGTCAGGAACAGGAGCAGGCTCCCCAGCAGCGTGTACAGGAGGCTCCCCGCGAGATGCCCAACAGTCATCCCAAGTACAATGAGAGTCGCAACGACTTGACCGACCCTGCTCAGCGTGCTGCTGCCGCTCAGGATACCCGCAGCGAGGAAGCTCGTCGCCAGCAACCTGTAACAGCAGAGAAGCTTCCCGGACGCAATGACCTCTGTCCTTGCGGTTCTGGATTGAAGTTCAAGCAGTGCCACGGTAAGAACCTGTAAGAACTGTTATAGGCTAGTGATTATGGGTTAAAGGTTATAGGTTAAAGGTTATAGATATTATACTTTTGAATCGTGATTTCTGAGCATGATTTTTCGTTTGAGAATTTGAACGTGTATCAAGCTACAAGAAGGTTTGTGAAAGATGTGTATCTTGTGCAGAGAACCTTTCCTGCGGAAGAGAAATATGCTTTGTGCGACCAGATTCGTAGAGCTTCAATATCTATATCCTCTAACCTTGCTGAAGGAAGTGGGCGTGACTCTTTCAAGGAGAAGATTCATTTCATCAGCATTGCCAATGGCTCATTGATGGAAGTGTATTCCCAATTGCAACTTTCTGTCGATTTGGGATATCTTTCGGATGAAAGGTTTCAGACTCTTCGAGCTGACATGAATTCTATTTCAAGGATGTTGTCTGGTTTGAGATCTTCTTTCAAAAAGATGCTGTAGAGTTAATATAGACCTCATAGTATATCATTTTGCTAAATGTATAATATCTTTAACCTCATGTAGAGTTAAATGTGCGTTCTATAGCATATCATTTTGCTAAATGTATAATATCTTTAACCCCTAACCTTTAACCTTTAGCCCCTAACCTCTAATCTCTTTAACAAATAAAAAATGGAACCAACTCAGCAAACTATCCAAGAGATTGATCGTGCAATCCGCAAGATTGTTGCAAAGTATCCTGTAGGCCAGGATGCAGTACTTACCGACATTCATCTTGAATTGCGTCAGGATTCGGGCGATTTCCTCGCTTACGATGATGACGACAATGAATTGAATCGTTGTGTAGTAGAACAGTGGATTAATTGTAAGGGCGAGGACTTCTATGACCAGGTGACTCCTATCCTGTATGGTCGTTTGGATGCACTTCGTTCGGAGATTGACAAGATGTCTGTACTCCATCCCTTCTCATTTGTACTTGTGGATGGCGATCATGAAACGCTGGCAGACATTTATCTTGTAGATGATGAGCAACAGATACTGACGGGTTCTTTAATGCCCGACTTGGAAAAAGACCTGAATACGTTTATGAAGGCTCTTTTTGACGAGTAGCCAGATTCCATTACGTTTATAAAGTTATACTTAATATGACCCATTCAACTGTCTCTGCAAGGGATAGTTGAATGGGTTTTGTGTTTGTTGGCCGCTTAGTCGCCATAATGCGTTTTTTTTGCCCGTTTGACCGACTTTTATCTTACTTTATTGAAATTTGCATACTTTTGTGTTAATTTTTATTCACTTTTGTTTGTCATATCGTAAAAAAAGTATAATTTTGTGTTTGATTTCGTTAAAAAACGTATAAAATTGTTGTGGTTTGGTCGGTTTTTCGTGTAGAAATCGGTCGTTTTAACCCTTTTGTTACGTTAAGCTATTTTGTGGCTAAGAACTAAGTGTGGAGGAGAAAGTGTGTGCAAAAGGGTAGCATACATTAAAATGATAAAAAAAGAGAAAATATACATTATTTATTATTAATCAAAAATCAAAAAACATGGGTAAAAAAGTATGGTTATTCCTTGCTTGCATGTTGATGACTGCAAGCATGGCATTCGCCCAGAAGCAGATTGCGGGTACCGTAGTCGATGCTGAAAATGGCGAGCCCCTGATCGGAGTTGCCGTACGCGTTCCTAACACCAACACTGGTGTTCTGACCGATGTTAACGGTAAGTTCTCTATTAATCTTCCTCAGGGTGAGAAGAACTTGAACTTTAGCTTTATGGGTATGAAGCCTGCTTCTCTGGCTGCCCGTAACGGTATGGTTGTTCGTTTGGAGACCGATACCAAGGCTATGGACGAGGTGATGGTTGTTGCTTTCGGTACTTCTACCCGACAGGCCTTCACCGGTAGTGCTTCCGTTATGGATGCTAAGGATTTGGAGAAGCATGTAACTACCAATGTTGCAAATGCATTGGTGGGTAATGTTACCGGTTTGCAGATGCGTGGTGCAAGTGGTGCTCCTGGTGCAGGCCAGGGTTCTATGAACATCCGCGGTATCTCTTCTATGTATGCTGGTACCGATCCTCTTATTATTGTGGATGGTGCTCCTTATAGTGGTAGCCTGGGCAACATCGCGCAGAGTGATATTGAGAGCGTTACCGTTCTGAAGGATGCTTCAAGTGCTGCGTTGTATGGTTCTCGTGGTGCTAATGGTGTAATCATCGTTACCACCAAGAAGGGTAAGAGCCGTGATGCAGAGATTACCGTTGACATGAAGTGGGGTGCTAACACCCGTGCCGTTCAGGACTACGATGTAATCGACAATGCAGGTACTTACTATGAGACTTACTACAACCAGCTGTTCAACAATTACTATTATAAGAACGGTATGGGACTGTCTGCTGCTAACAATATGGCTAACAGCACAATGATGGATCACCTGGGCTATAATATTTATACTCTCCCCGAAGGTGAGAATATTATTGGTTTGGACGGTAAGCTCAATCCTAATGCTAAGCTTGGTCGCATCTACAACTATGAGGGTGTTGACTACTATCTGACTCCCGACAACTGGCAGGATGCAGCCTATAGCCGTGCTTTCCGTCAGCAGTATGATGTCAATATCAAGGGTGCAAGCGATCATGGTAGCTATTTCGCAAGCTTTGGTTACCTTGATGAGGATGGTATTATTCAGTATCCTGATTACGAGCGCGTAAGTGCACGCTTGAAGGCTGATTACCGCGCTAAGAAGTGGTTGAAGATTAGTGGTAATGTTGCATATACCAATTCTAAGACCAACGGTACACCTGGTTTCAGCGGAAACAGTTCAAGCTCATTGATGTACTACACCAGTATGATGGCTCCCATCTATCCCTTGTATGTACGCACACTTGATGAAAGAGGTAATCCTCAGATTGCACTTGATGAGTATGGTCACCAGATGTACGACTATGGTGTAAGCACTGATGTTTACAACGGATATCCTGGTTTGAAGCGTACTTTCTTGAATACTGGTAACCCTCTTGGTTCAAACCGTTATGACCAGAGTTTGTCTAAGGGTGGTAAGCTGAACGGTAGTTTTGATCTTGAGATCAATTTCACCGATTGGTTGAAGTTCAACTATGTAACTACTGCAGACTGGGGTCACACCAACTATAGCTTCGTAAATAGCCCTTATGAGGGTGCAAAGAAGGGTATTCACGGTGAGGTTGAGAAGAGCCAGACCGACGCTCTCCGTCTCAACAACCTTCAGACTTTGACTTTCTCTAAGGCATTTGGCCGTCATGATGTAAATGCTGCTATTGGTCACGAGTACTATCGTACAAGCAACACTTATCTCTTTGCTGCCGGTCAGGGTATGTTCTCTCCCGAGATTCCCGAGTTGAATGCATGTGACAACACTCAGTATAAGTCATCTTCTTATACAAGCGGTTACAATGTTGAAGGTTACTTCTTGAACGCTCAGTACAACTATGAGCAGAAGTACTTCGGTAGCTTCAGCTTCCGTCGTGATGCTTCTATGGTATTCAGTCCTGACAACTGGTGGGGTAACTTCTGGAGTATTGGTGGTGCTTGGCTGATCAACAAGGAGAAGTTCCTTTCTGATGTAAGCTGGATTGATATGTTGAAGTTCAAGGCTTCTATTGGTCA
>JAZUKS010000014.1:0-4593 GCA_045643405.1 Bacteroidaceae bacterium
TTCACATCAGGGTCTTTGTATCTCTCGCCGAGATATGACATGATGGTGCTCGATGAGTTGCCGGCAGAGAAGTTCGTCTGTGGTTCTGGTTCTGTGAAATCGCCGTAGAACACAGCATATACGGGGAATCCCAGTGGAGTCTCGGCAATCTTCTCTGCGTGTCCCACCTTCACATTCTCGCACAGGTCGATAATCTCCTGTGGTCGAACCTTCCAGAAGTCAGGACGCGGTTCGAGGTTCTCTACTACGAAAGGTTCGAAGCCCTTCTTCGGCTTGTCAGCCTTGTTTTCCTTTGTTGTGCATGATGCCAATCCCACCAACACCATCACAATGGGTAATATAATCTTTTTCATGAGCGTGTATTTTTTTTAGACAGAATGACAGAATGACATATTTTTGTTCATACGAAGCATTATAAAATCCTCCCCATCATGGTCGATGCGTAGCAAATCGATTGAGTATCGATTTCAAGCATCAGGGGGAAGTGCTCGTTTTCTTCAAGGTCAGAACCGAAGAAGAACAGCGCTAAGCACGACGGGGGCCCAGCATGGCTGGGGAGGTGCCCCTTTACGGGGCGGAGAGGGTCCTCCCTCCCTCCCATTATGATGGGAGATGGGCTATCGAATGTTACAAGCTATTGTTGATGGTACGGCTGATTACGTCGAGCTGTTGCTCGCGAGTCAGTTTCACGAAGTTCACGGCGTAACCGCTGACGCGGATGGTGAGCTGAGGATACTTCTCGGGATGCTCCATGGCGTCGAGCAACAATTCGCGGTCAAATACATTGACGTTGAGGTGCTGGCCGCCATCGGGAGTGAAGTAACCGTCCATCAGGTTCACGAGGTTCAGGGCCTGTGACTCGCGGTCCTTGCCCAGCGCACCGGGTGCAATGGCGAAGGTGTACGAGATACCGTCCCTTGAGTGGTGGAAAGGCAACTTGGCAACAGAAGCCAGGGCAGCGATGGCACCCTTCTTGTCGCGTGCGTTCATGGGGTTTGCACCAGGAGCGAAGGGAACACCCTTGCCACGACCGTCGGGAGTAGCACCCGTGTTACGGCCATACACCACGTTCGAGGTGATGGTCAGGAGGCTCTGGGTAGGAATGGCATCGCGATAGGTGCGGTGCTGACGGAGGTACTCCATGAACTTCTCGGTCAGCATCACGGCAATCTGGTCAGTCTCGTCGCAGTTGTTGCCGAAGGGGATGTACTCTCCCTCCTCAATCTTGTAGTCAACAGCCAAACCGGTCTCGTCGCGGATGATGCGTACCTTGCAGTTCTTCATGGCTGCAATAGAGTCGGTGACAATCGAGATACCTGCGATACCGGTTGCGCGGGTACGCTGAACGTCACCATCGTGCAGAGCCATCTCAAATGCCTCGTAGTCGTACTTGTCGTGCATATAGTGGATAATCTTCAATGCGTTGACGTAGGTCTTTGCCAACCAGCGCATCATGGCGTCGAAGCGAGGCCAGAACTCTTCGTAGGTCAGATAGTCGCCTGTGATGGGACTGAAACGGGGACCTACCTGGATGTTGTGCATCTCGTCGCGACCACCGTTGATGGCGTAGAGCATACACTTCGCCAGGTTGGCACGAGCACCGAAGAACTGCATCTGCTTACCAATCTTCATGGGAGATACACAGCAGGCAATACCGTAGTCGTCACCCAATTCGGGACGCATCAGGTCATCGTTCTCGTACTGGATGGCGCTGGTGTCCATTGAAACCTTTGCGCAGTACTTCTTCCATGCCTCGGGCAAACGCTCGCTCCACAGCACGGTGATGTTGGGTTCGGGTGAGGGACCCATGTTGTATAAAGTGTGCAACAGACGGTAGTCGGTCTTGGTAACCATGTTTCGGCCGTCGATGCCCATACCACCAACTGAAGCGGTAGCCCAGATGGGGTCGCCACTGAAGAGGTCGTTGTACTCGGGGGTGCGGAGGAAACGCACGATGCGCAGCTTCATCACCATCTGGTCAATCAGCTCCTGTGCCTCCTCCTCGGTAAGTGTACCGTTCTTGAGGTCACGCTGGATGAAGATGTCGAGGAAGGTGCAGATACGACCGATAGACATGGCCGCGCCATCCTGATCCTTCACGGCACCCAGGTAACCGAAGTAGGTCCACTGTACAGCCTCGCGGGCATTCGTTGCGGGCTTGGTAACGTCGAAGCCGTATGCAGCACACATGCGCTCAAACTCCTTCAGCGCATTAATCTGGTCGGTAATCTCCTCACGGCAACGTACAATCTCCTCGGTGAACTCCTGGATGTCGATACGCTTGTGGAAACGCTTCTTCTCCTCGATGAGGTTGGCGGTACCGTAAAGTGCGATACGACGGTAGTCACCGATGATACGGCCACGACCGTAAGCGTCGGGCAGACCGGTAATGATGTGGGCGTGACGGGCAGCCTTGATGTCATCGTTGTATGCGGCGAAGACACCCTCGTTGTGGGTCTTGCGATACTTGGTGTAAATCTTCTTCGTCAAGGGGTCAAGTTCGTAACCGTATGCCTTCAATGCGCTCTCAACCATGCGGATACCACCCTTGGGGAAGATACCGCGCTTCAGGGGGACGTCGGTCTGTACACCTACAATCACCTCGCTCTCCTTGTCGATGTAGCCGGCACCATAGGCATCGATGCTCTGAGGGATGGTGGTCTCGGCATCGTAAACGCCCTTCTCGCGCTCTACCTTGAACATCTCGCTGAGGATGTTCCACAGTTTTGTGGTCTTGGCCGAAGCGGGGGCGAGGAAACTCTCATCGCCGTCGTAGGGCTCGTAGTTGTGCTGGATGAAATCACGCACGTCAATCTCACGCTTCCATGAAGTACCTTTGAAATCTGTCTGTAAGTTGTGTAACTGCATAACTTAACTCGGGTTTGTTTTTGATTAATGAATTCTGTATGTTATTTTGATAATTGAATCCTGCAATGCTCTTTTTAGCGATGCAAAGATACAAAAAAAACTTGAAAATGATATGCGAGTTGCCCACAAAAACCATTGTGGCTTCTTGAAAATATAAGATATAATAAAAATCCTTTGATGTCTTGTTGACTCGTTGTCTTGTTGACTCGTTGACTTGTTGTCTCGTTGACTTTTTATCCCCCCCATGGGTAAAGGGCAAAAAAAAAGACTGTCTCACGACAACCTCTTCTTTTTAAACAATCTTTTTATTAACCTTAAATTTCAAACTAAAACCTTGAATTCTTTGATAACCTTAAATCTAATACCATGAAAAACTTATGCAAAGGTACGGACTTTTGTGAAATCTGCAATAGTTTGCAGGGAAAAAGTCCGTATAAGTCCCTTCTTCTTGATTTATGTCAATGGGATGCGGTTCAAAGACCTTTGTTTTTGAGTTTCCATAAGATAAAACTAACGTCCGCTAACTCCTGTTGACTCCCGCTAACTCCTGTTGACTTCCGTTAGTACAGTTGATAGTCCTTCCGAAAGCAAGCTTTCTTCGTCCTATCATCCATTGCCAAACGCTTTCCTTCAGAAAGCATCATCTTAACGCAAAGGTTTGAAGGACGCAAAGGACTTCGTTCGTAGGGCACACGAAGGCACGAAGATCACGAAGGGAAGCCCCCTCCATCTCACCATCATCTGCTGGTCAAACCTGTGCATACATAAAGGTAGAAAAGTAATGTTGTGTATTTTGGGAGAATTTGAGACGCTGTCACTTTTAACATTTTTAACCAAAATTAAGCATTTTCAGCTTGCCTTGGATACGTAACGTATCAATCATTTTTCGCACTTGTCTTTCGCTTATGCCTAACAGTTTGGACAATTTTGATTGAGAAATTGCAGGTTCGTCTTTAATGCTTCTTTCAATTTATCAAGCATTGGATCGCTCTGGATCACCTTAAACCATCCAATTGAAACATTGTTTCACTGTGCATCAAGTTTTGACCAGTTGATAATTCTGTAACCACCTTTGTCTGGCCCAACATGAGAGATAAAGCCATTCTCGGTGAGGAAACTGAGGTAGCGTTTTACAGTAGGTACAGATGTTCCTGCAAGTTTAGCCATTGTTGGTGCTGAGATGTATGCATCATTATAAATGCTGTATAAAACAGCCTCTATCGTTCTCTGGGACAGTTTCTGTGACAGTTGTACGGCTTTCTGTGACAGTTGCTCGATTTTGTGGTCCACTTCCGTTCTTTTCTGGGTCACTTCATCCGTTTTCAGTATCACTTCATCCGTTTTCAGTATCACTTCGTCGGTTTTCAGTATCACTTCATCCGTTTTCTGGGTCACTTGCTTTCTCCAAATAGTAACTTTGAAGTCGGAGTCTTGATGGAATTCAGGCTTTTCAAGCCCATAGTTCACACATTTGGTGATAATGTCTTCTGTGCCTGTACCAGCCTTCTCAATATACCCTTTCAAAAACATAGGTTCTGCAATGAGTGGGTTATGTGGTTGAGATTTGTGAGGCTCTTCCAATTGAGGTATAGTTAAACCGTAAGGCAATAATCCTGGGTTCCAAACTTCAAGTCTGTCTTGGAATAACATGACTTGAACACTGCCATTATCCGTGTAGTCACGATGTGCCACGGCATTACAGATTGCCTCATGTACAGCATCGAT
>JAZUKS010000015.1:0-45959 GCA_045643405.1 Bacteroidaceae bacterium
CCTACCGCTCTTAGATACTCTCGCTCGGAAATACACAAATAAATTTGGTATTTCCCTCACTTATTCGTATCTTTGCACCAATAAAAGCAATAAAATGAAGATAAGGCTGAAACATATCGCTTGCAGTTTGCTGCTAATGCTTTTCTGCGTACGGGTCGGGGCACAGGATTCGACCTATAATCCTACGCCCGAAAACCTGCAAGCCCGAAAGGCTTTCAAGGAGATGCGTTTCGGTATCTTTCTGCATTGGGGCATCTACAGCATGTTCGGACAAGGCGAATGGTATCTGCAAAACGCCAAGATAGACCGTCTGGAATATGCCAAGGTTGCGGATGCGTTTTATCCTCACCGTTTCAACGCTTGGGAGTGGGTGCGAGCCATCAAGGAGGCAGGAGCGCAATACATCTGCTTGACTTCCAGGCACCACGATGGTTTCTCAATGTGGAAAACGGATGAAAGCGACTACAACATAGTGGATGCTACTCCCTTCAAGCGTGATGTCATCAAGGAGTTAGCCGACGCTTGTCACAGCAAGGGGTTGAAATTGCACCTCTATTATTCACATCTGGATTGGATGCGCGAGGACTATCCCTGGGGGCGCACGGGACTCTTCACCGGCAAGGATCCCAAGAAGCAGAATTGGGCATCATACAAGCAATTCATGAACAACCAGTTAACCGAATTGCTGACACGCTACGGCGAGATTGGAGCCGTCTGGTTTGACGGATACTGGGATCACGACCAAGACTCCGTTCCATTCAACTGGGAATTGCGCGAGCAGTACAATCTCATTCATCGTCTGCAACCCCAATGCCTCATCGGCAACAACCACCACGAGGAGGTAAAACCGGGCGAGGACATACAGATATTTGAGCGCGACCTGCCGGGGCAGAATACCGCAGGTTTTGTAGAGCAAACCCCAGAAGTGAGTCAACTCCCCCTGGAGACCTGCGAGACAATGAACGGAATGTGGGGATATCAGGTTACCGACCAGAATTATAAGTCGACCGACGACTTGATCCGTCTTTTGGTACGCACCGCCGGTATGGGAGCAAACCTCTTGCTCAACATCGGCCCTCAGCCCAATGGAGAACTGCCCCACACCGCCTTGCAACGACTGAAGGAGATTGGTGAATGGATGAGCAAATACGGCAATACAATCTACGCCACCAAGGCAGGCGATGTACCTCCTCAGGCATGGGGTGCCATGACACGCAAGCCTTTGAAACGATATCTGCACATCACAAATATGACTGCAGACGGCACGCTTACCGTCCCCATCGACGGCATCGTGCGCGACGCCTTGGTGTACGGAACCAACCAAAAGGTTGCGTTCAAGCAGAAGAAAGGCAACCCCATGACCACCTTCACCATCCCCGAGCACGAAGATGTAGTGGACTACATCATCGAAGTAAGGGTAACGGAGGTGCATCCGTACGAATTGTAAGATGACATTCAGAAACCGTAAGATTTAAGATTAGAGGTTGAAGAATGACTGGTCAGGAAACCTAAGCGTATGCCTGTTTGGACATTTCAGCCAAGGCACTTCGGAATGGTAGTTCATCCCTATGGCAGGTTCCGACACAGCAGAAGCAATCACATCATAAATCTTCCAGAAATAAACAAATTTAGAAACTGAAAAATATAATAATATGAAATACATTCTTCATTTTGTACTGCTATTTATGATGGCAATGACAACAAAGGCAGGTGAGGACCTGCAACTTAAAGATGTAGTAAATGGTGTGTATTACACACGAGGCGTATCGGGCGTAAACCCTTTGAACGATGGCGAGAACTATGCCATGATCAAGGACAGAAAACGCATTGTGGCTTACTCATTCAAGACTGGCGAGGAGACACAAGTCATCTTTGACGTTAACCAGACCAAAGGCAAGATACGTTTAGACCGCATCGATGGTTACATCATGAGTCCCGACGAGAAGAACATCCTCATCCGTACCGAGACCAACAGCATCTACCGTCGTTCATATACGGCAGTCTATTATATCTATAATGTAAGAAACAAGACCCTGGAGAGACTCTCTGACGGTGGTCCCCAAGAGTGCCCTGTATTCTCACCCGACGGTAACATGATTGCCTTTGTGCGCGAGGGGAACATCTTCCTCGTAAAACTGCTCTTCAACAATGCAGAAAGTCAGGTGACCAAGGATGGCGAGTATAATAAAATCATCAATGGTAAACCCGACTGGGTGTACGAGGAGGAGTTTGTTACCGACCGTTCGCTTTGCTTTAATGCCGACAACACCATGTTGATGTGGATTCGCTACGACGAGAGCGAAGTACCCATGTATTCATTCCCCATGTTTAAGGGATCGTACCCCGAAATGAATGAGAATGCCGAATACCCTGGTGCCTACACCTATAAATATCCTGTGGCTGGCGCCAAGAACTCGAAGGTTAGCGTGCATACTTTTGACATCAAGAGTCATGTGATTCGCCAGATCAAACTGGAGATTGGCGAGGAGGATTATATTCCTCGTATCTTTGCCACCAGCGACCCCACAAAACTGGCAATCTTCACCCTAAACCGTCATCAGGACCGCATGGATGTGTATATGGCTAACCCTCGCAGTAGCGAGGTGAAGATGGTGGTACGCGACGAGGTAAGTCCCTACATCACCGAGGACATGTACAACAGCATCCATTTCTTCGAGGGTGGTTTTGTATTCTGTTCAGAGCGTGATGGTTGGAACCACATCTACCAGTACGACCTCAACGGAATGTTGAAAAAGCAGGTCACAAAAGGTAAGTTCGAGGTAATCGACTTTTATGGTTACGACCCTGCCACAGATGCTTTCTACTACTCAAGTAATGAGGAAAGTCCCTTGCGCACGGGAATCTACAAGACCGATGCCAAAGGCAAGGTTACAAAGCTGAGCCAGCATACTGGTGTCAATGGTGCCATCTTCTCTAAGTCATTCAAGTACTTCGTGAACACTTATAGCGACATGAACACTCCCAATGTCACACAGGTATGCGACCAGAATGGCAAGACGCTCCGCGTATTGGAGGACAACCATCAGGTTACCGAAAGTTTGCGAGGAAAGAATCTGGGCAAAAAGGAATTCTTCACCTTCAAGACAGGAGAAGGTATTGAGTTAAATGGCATCATGATAAAGCCTTGGAATTTCGAGGCTTCAAAGAAGTACCCCGTCATCATGTATCAATATGGTGGTCCCGGTAGCCAGGAGGTAAAGGACGAATGGAATATCGGCAATTGTGGTGGTGCTTTATTGGAGCAGTTGCTAACTGAGCAAGGTTATATTTGTGTCATTGTGGATGGCCGTGGAACCGGAGGTCGTGGAGCATCTTTCGAGAAACAGACCTATCTTCACTTAGGCGTAATGGAGGCAAAAGACCAGGTAGAAACAGCTCTTTATCTGGGTTCACTGCCTTATGTAGATGCTCAGCGCATCGGCATCTGGGGTTGGAGTTTTGGCGGTTTCAACACGTTGATGAGCATGAGCGAAGGTCGTCCTGTATTCCGTGCCGGAGTGGCAGTGGCACCTCCTACCTGCTGGCGCTTCTATGACACCGTCTACACCGAGCGTTTTATGCGTACGCCAAAGGAGAACAGCGGATATGACGAGAGTGCTATCAGTCGCGCTCCCCAACTTAGCGGAGAACTCCTCATCTGCCATGGTATGGCCGATGACAACGTACACTTCCGCAATACTGCAGAATATGTAGAGGCATTGGTACAGGCAGACAAGACCAATTTCAAGCAGTTATGCTTCACCAACCGCAACCATTTCCTTATGGGTGGCAACACACGCATCTTCCTCTACAAAAACATCATCAACTGGTTCAACGAGAAGATGAAATAGTCAAGCATTCGTGCCTTTTGTAATTCTTGAAATAGTCTTTCAAGAGGCGCGAATAGATTATCCATTATTGGCAAGACACACATAACCCAACACAAGCAGGGGTACTACTCACATAAAGTAGCACCCCTGCTTGATTTTCGTTGAATATACCAGATTTTAATAGTAGTACTCTATCGTCCTGGTCTCTGATGTTGTGCCAGTACTGGTATTATGTTCATCATAGTCGCAATATAAATCATCCGTTGCAGTTCGCTTTACCCAGTTACCGTTCACGTCGAACTCTTCATAAGTATAAGTTGTGGTACCACTCCAATTATACCCTTCGCCCTTTTGCTCCGTAGAAAGAAGGACCTCCTTGTTGTTCTGTTCGGGAAGCGGACCGTATTTATAATCATATTCCACTGCGCCTTCGCAATTGTACTCGCTTGCATGCTTTACCCTTTCACCATCCCATTCAACCGCATACCACAAGCTCTCTTCATCGCCAGCATCAAAACCATACTTGACAATAACAGTATCCTTGCGCTTCAAAGCCTTCATCATATTGATATCGCCAAGTTTATACGAGGTCAGTTTTCCATTCTCGTCAAACTTCAATACGGCATTGCCTTTCTTGCATGACTTCACATGGCCTTGCAAATCAAAAAGGGCAAGATCGGGAGTAGTAAAAACCTCAACGGGTGCTTCCACAACCTCTGCTGTTGCATCATTCTCTACCTGAACCGATGCCTCTGCCTTTACCATCGAAGAACTGTCAACAGACGAATCATTGGACTTTGACTGTCCGCATGACATAAGTGCCAATAAGGCAAAAGCAGATAAAAGTGTTTTTTTCATAATGTTTTTTTGGGTTTTTAATTCTTGCAAATTTAGAACATGTCAACAAACATACCCACTCAGGGTCGCGTTAACTTTGAGCAGGACAGATTAACTGAACAGACCGAACAATTCGGCATCAATCATATCCGTTACACGCTTGAAGTCCTGAGGATTAGATTCAAACTTGGTAGTATCACCATCCACTATGATGAGTTTTCCTTTGTATTGTGAAATCCACTCTTCATAACGCTTATTGAGACCCGTCAGATAGTCTATGCGGATAGTCTGCTCATAGTCACGCCCACGCTTCTCTATCTGAGTGATGAGATTGGGAATGGTACTGCGAATGTAAATCATCAAATCGGGTAATTTCACCAATGACATCATTAAGTCAAACAACTCGCTGTAAGTATCGAAATCGCGGTCGCTCATATAACCCTGGTCGTGCAGGTTAGGGGCAAAGATACGTGCATCCTCAAAGATGGTACGGTCTTGAATAATGGTCTCAGTCTGTTTTGAAATCTCAACTACATCACGAAAACGTTTGTTGAGGAAATAGATTTGCAGATTAAACGACCAACGACTCATATCTGCATAGAAGTCTGCAAGATATGGGTTCACATCCACGGGTTCGAACTGAGGTGTCCAACCATACCGCTTAACAAGCATCTTTGTCAATGTGGTCTTACCACTACCTATGTTTCCGGCTATTGCTATATGCATCTTAAAATCAGAAATTATTAATTAAGAATTGAAAGGGATAAAATACGAAAAGACTTCATATCCATCTAATTCATCATACCAGAACCGAAGGAAGCATACTCAGGGAATAGGTTGTATAGTCTACCATTCACTTTGTCCACAATCTGTGCGAAGTCTTCTTTGCAATGCTCAAAATCCATGTTGTCCACATCAATTACAAGCAAATTACCCTTGTATTTATTAAAAATAAAATCCTCATAACGTTCATTGAGACCCGTCAGGTAATCAATTTGTATCTGTTGCTCGTAATCACGTCCTCGCTTCTGGATATTTCTCACCAAATGTTGTATACTGGCACGCAGATAAATCATAAGGTCGGGCATTTTGACTATGCCCATCATCTGCTCAAACAGTTCCATGAAGGTCTCGTAATCACGATCGGACAGATTACCCTGTGCCTTGTTGTTTGCCACAAAGACGTACACTCCTTCGAAAATGCTACGGTCCTGAATAACGACATGATCGCTTTGGTTGATATCTAGGATGTCCTTGAAACGTTCTTTCAGGAAGTAAACTTCCAAAGGGAACGACCATCGCTGAATATCATTGTAGTAATCTTCAAGATATGGATTATAAGTAACCGCCTCAAAACGGGGTTCCCAACCATAATGCTTGGCAAGCATGGTGGTAAGCGTAGTCTTTCCGCATCCTATGTTTCCGGCAATAGCTATATGCATCTATATTTATATGAAAGTTGAAAACTAAAAACGAAAGATGTGATTTGATTTCAAAGTTAACAAATGCAAAATTAGAAAATAATTCAGCAGAATAGACATATAAACCGAATTTATTTAGGCAGTTCACATATTTTTTATTAAATTTGCACGGAAAACTGAATTGTATTAGCATGAAAAACAGATTTAGGTGTTTTCATAGCATTACAGCAGTGACAAAAACAAAATTTGAAATCGGAAAAAATCAATTATAAAAATGGAAAAGAAACTTGAAACCATCTGCATTCAGGGCGGATGGAAAGCAAAGAAGGGCGAACCTCAGCAGTTACCCATTTATCAGAGCACCACATTCCGTTATGAGACAAGCGACCAGATGGCACGTTTGTTTGACTTGAAGGATGAGGGTTACTTCTACACCCGTCTGGCAAATCCCACAAACGACGCTGTAGCAAAGAAGATTGCCGCACTCGAAGGTGGTGTGGGTGCCATGCTCACCAGCAGTGGTCAGGCTGCCAATTTCTATGCAGTATTCAACATCTGCCAGGCTGGCGACCACTTCATCACATCGAATACCATCTACGGTGGTACTTACAACCTCTTCGGTGTAACGATGAAGAAACTGGGCATCGAGTGCACCTTTATCGACCCAGAATGGGACGACGAGCGCATTGAGAAGGAATTCCGTCCCAACACCAAGTGTTTCTTCGGCGAGACCATCTCTAACCCTGGTTGTGCTGTATTCGATATTGAGCGCTTTGCAAAAATGGCTCACAAACACGGTGTTCCCCTCATTGTGGACAACACCTTTGCCACACCTATCAATTGCCGTCCCTTCGAGTGGGGTTGCGACATCGTGACACACTCTACCACCAAATACATGGATGGCCACGCCAGTCAGGTTGGTGGTTGCGTGGTTGACAGCGGAAACTTTGACTGGGACGCACATGCAGATAAGTTCCCCGGTCTCTGCACTCCCGACGAGTCTTACCACGGACTTACTTACACCAAGGCTTTTGGTAAGATGGGTTACATGACCAAGTTGGTTGCTCAGCTTATGCGCGACCTCGGTAGTATCCCCGGTCCCCAGAACAGTTTCTTGCTCAACATCGGTCTCGAGACATTGGCTCTGCGTATGGCTCGTCATTGCGAGAACGCACAGAAGGTTGCCGAGTGGCTGGAGAAGAACGAGAAAGTGGCATGGGTCAACTATGCAGGTCTGCCCTCTAACAAGTCGCATGCTCTTGCACAAAAATATTGTCCCAACGGTACATGTGGCGTTATCGCCTTCGGTCTGAAGGGAACCAAGGAAGAGGCCATCCGTTTTATGGACAACCTCGACTTCATCTCTATCGTTACTCATGTGGCCGATGCCCGCACTTGTGTGTTGCATCCTGCCAGCCACACTCATCGTCAGTTGAGCGACGAACAGCTTATCGAGGCAGGCGTTGCACCCGACCTTATCCGTCTGTCGGTAGGTATTGAGCATATCGATGACATCATTGCCGACTTGGAGCAGGCAATGAAAAAAATGTAATTTACTAATAAAAAATACAAATCTAAAAAATGGAAACTTTACAAACTAACGCAGCCGAGAAAAACGGCTACTACAAACTGAGTTGGATGCAGCGAATCGGTTATGGTTCGGGTGACTTCGCACAGAACTTGATCTTCCAAACCGTAGCATGCTTCTTGATGCTGTATTTAACTACAGTATTAAAAATCAGTCCCGCTTTTGTTAGCGGACTTATCCTTGGAGTACGTATCCTCGACTGTTTCTGGAGTCCTGTCGTAGGTCGTTATATCGACAACCACAATCCCCAAATCGGCAAGTACCGTGCATATCTTCTTTATGGCGGTATTCCTCTTACTGCAGCCGCTTGCTTGCTCATGCTTCCCATGGCAGCAACTTGGTCAATGGGAATGAAGATTGCTTATGCAACTATCAGTTACACCGCACTGAGTATGATTTACTCGGTAGTAAACATTCCTTACGGTTCTATCATGGCTAGTATGACTCGCGACAACGACGAGGTGCTCAAGCTCACCTCTACTCGTATGGTTTGCGCTAACATCGGTCAGATCATCGTACAGGCAGGTTTCCCCATCGGTCTCGCTATTATGGCTCACACCGCAATCGACTGGAACCAGGCTACTTTCATGGCAATCGGTACCATCCCCGCTTTCGTCATCCTACCTTCTATGCCTATTTTGAAGAAGTGGTTTGGCAAGAAGGGACTTTACTACCTCCTTCTTTCTATTGGCCTCATCGGTTTCATCATGCTCTATGCTGTTGCCAAGTTCGCCAACGTTGAGGAATGCTCGGCTATCATTCAGATTGCCAAGATTATGACCGGTGTAGGTCTGCTCGTAGGTTCACTCATGTGGGCACTCGTTCCCGAGGTCATCACCGAGGCTGAGTATCGTACAGGAAACCGTCCCGCAGCAACCGTTAACGCATTGGCTGGTGTTGCCTTCAAGGCAGGTTTCTCTGTTGCAGGTTGGATTACTCCCTTGGCAATGGGTATGATTGGTTTTGACTTGGCAAGCGAGGAGTCGGCTCTGCCTACTGCTCCCTCTGCATGGTTTACCGTTACCTGTGTGTTCGCCATCGTCGGTTTTGTATTCTTGATGCTTTGTTTCAAAGGTTGCAAGGAGAACATTGCTACCACTCCCGCAAAGCCTGTTACTTTCGGTGAGATGTTCAAGGAGTTCAAGGTTAACAAGTGTCTTCAGTTGATGATTGGAATCTTTATCGTAGTATTCTTGGCATCATTCATCAGTGCACCCGTAAATGCTTATTATGTTAAGCTGAACGATTATTCAAGCACCGTACAGGAAGCCATTCTGTGGTTCACTTGCATCATCCCTGCTATTCTTCTCGTGCTCGTTGCATTCCTTATCTATAAGTATCCTCTTACTGATGAGAAACTCAATGAGTACAACAAGGCTATCTCAGAGAGAAACAGCAAGTAATAACATCGAGGTTGGTTACAGGTTATAAATTATGTATAGATTTCATGTAAGAAGCAAAACACTTCTTAAATTAAATCAAATCATAATTATAACCTTTAACCAATACCGTATAACTTTTAACCTTATTAAGATTAATGAAGAAAATTCTAACCGCGGCTCTTCTATCCGTACCTTTCATGCACACTGATGCACAGTCGCTGAAGCAGGCATACGGTAACTATTGGCGTACTAGCGTAAGCGTAAACCAATGGCAGGTAAAGGCTCAGGCCGGAAAGGGCAATAACAACAGTTATTCGGGCAACATCAAGGATGACCAAACTGCCGACTGGCCAAAGATTGTGGAGCAGTTTGATTATGTTGTACCCGAGAACGTTATGAAGTGCGAGGTCATTCACCCACAAGAGGGTGTGTATGACTTCACTCTTGCTGACCAGTTTGTGGACAAGGCTCGTAAGGACGGACTGCATGTTCTGGGTCATTGCCTCATCTGGCATTCTCAATGTGCACCTTGGTTCTTTGTTGACGAGAATGGCAAGACCATCGGAAGAGAAGAACTGAAAAAGCGCATGAAGGAACACATCACCACCGTCGTATCACACTTCAAGGGACGTATCGAAGGATGGGATGTTGTCAACGAGGCTTTCGAGGACGATGGTACCTTGCGTAAAAGCATGTTCTATCAGATTCTCGGCGAAGACTTTATCCCCTTGGCATTCCAGTATGCTCATGAGGCAGACCCCAGTCTGGAACTGTACTACAATGACTACTCGATGAACAAACAGGCAAAGGTACAGGGTATCTGCAACTTCTTCCGTCCCCTCATCAACAAAGGTTTGCATGTAACCGCTATCGGATTGCAGGGTCACATGATGATGACCGACGGTGTTGGTCAGATTGCAGACTACGAGAAGTCTATCAAGACAATTGCTGAACTTGGTTTGCCTTGTTTCTTCTCTGAATTGGATCTCTCTGCATTACCCAACCCCTACAACCATAGTGGTGCCAACGTAAGCGACAACTTCGCCTTGACTCCCGAGTCAAACCCCTACACCAACGGACTTCCCGCAGAGGTACAAGAGCAGTGGGACAACTACTGGGTAGAATTCTACAAGATGCTTATCCGCAATAAGGAGCACATCCAGCGTGTAGGTTTCTGGTGCTTCAACGACCTCAGTTCTTGGCGTAACGACTGGCCCATCAAGGGTCGTACCGAGTACGCAACACTCTTTGACCGTGACAGCAATGCCAAGCCTACCATCAAGAAGTTGGTAGAACTCTTGCAACCCTCTCCCGCAGAGAAGACTTCAAAGAAGAAAAAGAAGTAAGAGCAAAATGGGGAGAACGGAATGAAGGAATATAAGGATACCGGAATCCCATACAAAAGAGAACTTAAAATCCTTAAAATAATTAATAACTAAAAACAAAACAATCATGAAAACAAAGAAGAGATATCTGTTTCCCGCTGATTACATGGCAGATCCCTCTGTACACATCTTCAACGGTAAGATTTATATCTACCCCAGCCACGACTGGGAGTGTGAGAACGTAGAAAACGACAACGGCGACCAGTATGTAATGAAGGACTACCACGTGCTCCGTATCGATGGTGATCCCATGAACGGCGAGGTTGTTGACTGCGGTTGCGTTTTGCGCCAGGAGGATATTCCTTGGGCAGGCCGTCAGTTGTGGGACTGCGACGTACAGGAGTACGAGATGGAAGTTCCCACCAATGCAGAGGAGCAGGCCAAAGGCATGGGTTTCAGCAAAAAGGTAAAGAAGTATGTGATGTACTTCCCCTTGAAGGATCGTTGCGACGTATTCCACTGGGGTACTGCTATTGCAGATAACCCAGAAGGTCCTTTCATTCCTCAGCCCGCTCCCGTTCCCGGAAGCTACAGCATCGACATGTGTGCATTCCGCGATGATGCTGATGGTGAAGTATATGTTTACTTCGGCGGTCTGTGGGGTGGTCAGCTCCAGCGCTACAAGGACAACATCCACCTCGAGGAACCCTATCTTCCCGAAGGTAAGGCAGACGCTCTGCCCAGCCGTTGCGTTCGTTTGACCAAGGATGGTATGAACTTTGCTGAGGCTCCCCGTCCAATTCTGGTTGTAGACAACGAGGGCAACCCCTTGAAGGCAGACGACCCCCATCGTTTCTTCGAGGCTAGCTGGATGCACAAGAAGGATGGCAAGTATTACTTCTCATATAGCACCGGTGACTCTCACCTCCTCTGCTATGCAGTAGGTGATAATCCTTACGGTCCCTTCACCTATGCAGGTGAGATCTTGACTCCCGTTGTAGGTTGGACCACTCACCACGCTATTCTCCAGTACGAAGGCAAGTGGTACTTGTTCCACCATGACAGCGTGCCCAGTGGTGGCAAGTCTTGGTTGCGCAGTCTTAAAGTTTGCGAGTTAGAGTACGATGAGAATGGTGTTATTAAGACCATCGACGGCATCGACGAATAATCATCGCTTGCAATAAAAAACATTCGCCCCGGTTCACAAATGAACTGGGGCGATTAATTTTATTATAATACGTTTGAAAATATTACTTTGTCCAAGTAACCTGATACTCCTCAATACCTTTATTATGCTTCTTGAAGAGGTCACGCTCTGTCTTCAAAGTGGTATTGAAACGAGCTTTTTCACTGGCATTCAACATATTCTCGGGAACAGAGACGGGGTAAATGCGATAATTAACATGTCCAGACATAACAGGACGGGATACCCATGTGAGACTATAAGAATAATCGCTGAGGAAAGTCGAGTCTGGAGTATCGGCAGTCTTTGTAAGCGTCATCTTCACCATCAAACCACCATCATTGTTGGGCTTAGACATATTGCTGACGTAATTACCAAGAGAGTATGCCAATAGATGTTTCTTACCATCCTTTCCTTCACGCACCTCAAGAGGCTGTACAACATGAGGATGACCACCTATAATGTGGGTTACTCCATTATCAAACATCCAGTTGGCAAGGTCTTTCTGACCCTGATTGGGAAGCAGAGCATGCTCCACACCCCAATGAACGAAAGCAATGATTGCATCAGGATTCTGTTGTTTTGCCTTGTTGATGTCCTTACGAATCTGAGCGGTGTCTATCTGGTTTACAATATGAGGCTTGGGAACTGCAATTCCATTAGTTCCATAAGTGTAGCAAAGCAATGCTATACGGAATCCATTCTTTTCAAGAATATAAGGATACTCACGATCACGCTCTGCCTGATTGACATAGGTACCGACATGGGGAAGTCCCAATGAGTCACACATCTCAATAGTGCGCGTAATACCCTTGGATGCCTTGTCACAACTGTGATTGTTGGCTGTAAGAAGAATGTCAAAACCTGCATCACGACAAGCATACATATACTCATCGGGAGCATTGAACTGAGGATAAGTAGAAGGAGTGCCACCAGCCGTAGTTGTTTCGAAATTACCGATGGCAATGTCTGCACTGCTGATCTCGTCCTTCACATAGCGAAACACTTCTTCGTAGTCGTATTTCTTTCCCCCACCGGCACGCAAGGCAGCCTTATACTGTACGCCGTGTTGCATAAGATCACCTACAAAGAGAAACGACAATGTCTTTGTCTGATACTGATTCTGGACAGATAAACTGTCTGGTTCACTTGTCTGCTTCGCAGCATTGGATTTGCAACAGCAAAGCATCAAAACTGCAAGCGAGAATAATGATAACTGTTTCATATATTGTTTATTTTGTAATTCTTAAAACTGCCATCCACGGAACAACTTACCGCTCTTCTTGAGATCTTCTCCGAAAAAGAAACCAGGTTGTGTTGGTTGATTGTACGACACGTTCTGATACACAATGGAAAGACGGTATACAGGATCCTCAAGAAAGGTATGAAAACGATATGAAGTGGGCATCGTGCTGACATATAGACGGAGATGCTGACTGTCACGAGTACGCACCAAGACTTCCTCTCGCCAATCACCCAAGACATCTGCCTGCAGACAAGGATTGCTCTTTGTGCCATTATTGAACTGACAATCCTCGAAACGATATATAGTACGAACCGCCTTTTGTTGCCAATCATACTTACTGACAGACTCGCGATCAAGTAACTCCCTAAGCAAATCGCCATCCCACCATACTGCCATGTTGGTACTCAACCCGTGAACCTTATCTGCAAGGATTTCACCCTTGACATTCGTAATGCCATTGGCCAACGACCACATTTCCAGTCCCGGATTCATTGGATCGATATCAGTTGCCATGCAACGTCCAACATCGCTATTTGAGAAGAATTGGCATATGATTTCTCCTGTAGCAGCATCATGCAGTTCTGCTCCATCGCGTTTGTTCTCATGGCAATCCCACACAAAAAGACGGTCGTTGTTGGGGAGGAAAGCTGTGAGATGCATAGCGTCACCATGCCCCATACGTGTGCTGTACAACCCGCGTCCATCATCATCAATAGCACACGAGCCATATATGATTTCGTCCTTACCATCACCGTCAACATCCCCCACACGAAGATTGTGATTGCCTTGACCGAAGTAATCACGTCCGACATCGTTACTGTCAAACAACCAACGCTGTCTGAGTTGCTTCCCGTCAAAATCAAAAGCGGCAAGTGTCATACGAGTATAATAACCACGGCACATCACCACCGAAGGGTGTACACCATCGAGATATGCCACACAAGCCAAATATCGCTCACTACGATTCGCATAGTTATCGCCCCAACTATTGATATCGCCACGTGCCGGCACGTAATCGATGGTATGAATAGCTTCGCCCGTTATACCATTGAAGATGGTAAGATATTCCGGACCGTCTGCTATATAACCAACCTTTTCGTCACGACGCCCAGTAACACCTACATGACGCCAATCTGCATTTGGATTACCGATTACATTCCCCTTGCCATCCGTGGTTCCGTCACCCGTCTTCATAACTACCTCGGCACATCCGTCACCATCAAGATCATAAACCATGAACTGCGTGTAATGAGCACCAGCGCGTATGTTTCGTCCTAAATTGATACGCCACAAGCGAGTGCCATCCAGTTTATAGGCATCCAGCATGACCGGCAATGTAAAACCACTATGTGAATTGTCTTTCGAATTACTGGGATCCCATTTCAATACGATTTCCATCTGACCGTCACCATCAAGATCCGCCATCGAAGCATCATTGGCAATATAAGAAAGTGGCCAACGACTCTCACGGCGTCCTCCTTCCACAGAAGCATCTTCCACAGGCACTTGAGGCACCTGTATCTTAATGTCAACGTAACCAACAGGAGCATCCGTAGGAAGTGTCCATTGTCCTCTCAAATTTCCTTTTTGGGGTACCACTTCATAATGGGCAGATGCCTGAGAAGGATGAAAATCCATATAGGTGGTGCTTTGACCTGCGGGGACATCAGCCAACTTCTTGCCATCCTTATATATAGTGAAAGATTGCGAGAAAGGATCACTGCTTAGATAGCGCCAACTTAACATCACACTGTCTGATGAAGCACGTACGGCAACTAAACCACGTCCCAACTTCTCACGCTGTAGGCGAGAATAGTCGTAATGGGTCTGCGATGCCACACAAAGTGCAAACAGGAAACAGGAAAAGTAACAAAATAGACTCTTCATCAGTTAATATTATAGTTTAAGTTGCGCAAAGATACGAAATAGAGACGAACCTACAAAATAAATACGATGTATGGAATGTGAATTACGAATTATTTCGTACCTTTGCGCCCAAAATCGCAATATTGCGAGAATTTTAATCAATCAAATCATGTTTAACAAACAGAACAAAGAAGCTCAACCCATCACTTTTCACCACTATGGAAGAAAAGGGTACAGCATCTTCAACAGTTTGAAGCGTGAGGTAAGAATTGGCGTGCTGACTATTGCCACGTTGAGCACAGCAACCCTGGAAAAGGTTGAAGCAGCCACTCCTACCCAACGTCCCAACATTGAAGACTTCGCTGACGATGAGGAGAGCATGGCCGAGGTGACCGTGACCGGCACCATGGCTCCGCTGACCCAGTTGCAGTCAGCACGCATTGTTTCTGTGCTTACCCGCGAGGACATTCAAAAGGCGGGGGCACAGAGTGTCAACGACCTTATGAAACTGGCCACTGGCGTAGATGTCCGTCAACGCGGTGGTTTTGGAGTACAGACGGACATCAGCATCGACGGAGGTATTTTTGACCAGATTACGCTGTTGCTCAACGGAGTGAACATCAGTAATCCACACACTGGGCACCTGGCTGCCGATTTTCCCGTAAGCATCAGCGATATAGAGCGCATTGAGGTGCTGGAGGGTGCGGCAAGTCGAGTGTACGGAGGAACTGCGTTTGGGGGTGCCATCAACATCGTTACTCACAAGGATGCACAAAGCAACCTTACTGCGGGGGCAGAAGCCGGCAGTTGGGGAACTGTGCAAGCCGACGGACGAGTAGCATGGGTAACACCCCGATTGGTGAATCGCCTTAGTGGGGGCGGTGGTCGAAGCGACGGTGGAACAACCAACAGCGATTGGCGCAAGGGACAGATTTACTATCAAGGTAACTTTGACCACGAAGACTTCTCGTTGAACTGGCAAGCAGGTTTCTCCAAGAAGCAGTATGGGGCAAACACCTTCTACAGCGCAGCCTACCCCAACCAATTCGAGCGGAATGAACGATACCTGGTAAGCGTCGGAGCTGAAACGAAAGGCAAGTTTGTCTTTACACCCAGCGTGTACTGGAACCGCACCTACGACAACTTCGAATTGATTCGGGATTCACGTACTGGCGAGAACTTCCATCAGGCAGATGCATACGGTGTCAAGATTGGCGGTCACTTCGGTTGGTGGGGCGGACGAACTGCTATCGGCGCAGACATCCGCCAGGAGGGTATCCTTTCCACCAGTTTAGGAAAAGACCTTGAGGAAAAACAATATGTAATGGCTCACGGAGGTAAGGATGACGACGTGTATTACACCCGTCAGGACGACCGCACCAACATCAGCTTTAACCTGGAGCACAACATCTTGCTGGATCATTGGACCATCTCTGCCGGAGTTATGGCCAGCATGAGTACCAGTGTAGACCACAAGTTCCGTTTCTATCCCGGAATCGACGTCGCATACCGTCCCAGTACAAACTGGAAGGTCTACCTGAGTTATAACAAAGGGTTCCGTCTTCCCTCTTTCACCGAGCTCTATTACAAAAGTGCTACACATGAGGGCAACAAGGGATTGAAACCAGAGGAGAGCCAAAGCATACAGTTAGGAACGACCTATACAACGAGTGGCATACAGGCAACCATACGAGGTTTCTATCACCGTGGCAACGACATGATCGATTGGGTGATGTATAGTGCTGATGACACATACCACTCGACTGCTTTCAATCTCGACAACATGGGTGTCCAGGCGGAAATGAAGATGGACTTCAATCGTATATTCAACAAGGACACTTGGTTGCAGACATTCACGATGGGTTATACTTACATCCATCAAAATCGACACGACGAGCAACAGATATACAAGTCGAATTATGCCCTTGAATATTTGCGTCATAAATTTGTCACCAGTCTGTCGCACAAGGTATTCAGCAAGATGTCTGCCAATTGGAATCTGCGCTGGCAAGACCGTATGGGAAGTTACGTCATCTACGAGACATCAAGCGAAACCGGTAAGATTACGGCTACCAATCGCCTACAATCATACCACCCATACGCCACGCTTGACTTAAAGTTGCAGTGGACGGACAAGAAGTATGACCTTTATGTACAGGGCAATAATTTAACCAACCATCGCTATTATGACCTTGGAAATATTGCGCAGCCCGGCATTTGCATTTTGGCAGGAGCCAGGTTGAAACTAAACCTGTAAAGAGTGTGATAAGGACAATGAGTCCAAAACAACACGATACATTATTCATGCCTCGGATAAGCCAAATGTGCCTATTCGAGGCATGTTGTAAAAAACAAGAATAACGGTTATAATCAATCATGGCGGATTGGTACATTTGAAAGATTTTCTATTCAAAATGTGCCAATTCGTATTTTTTAACGTTTTCAAATTGCACTTTTCGTAGAAAAGCGACAAGGTAATTCACTTTTTTTTCTTAATTTTGCAAATAATTATATTATTGAAGAATAACGGATGAAACGCATATATCTTTTCATTATCAGTTTAATAATGTTTTTGGGGGTTCAGGCAAAACCATTCACTCTTGTTATAGATGCAGGACACGGAGGCAAGGACCCTGGTGCCGTTGGCAATGGATTGAAGGAAAAAGACATCAATCTTCGCGTGGCACTGGCATTGGGTAAACTGGTGGAGCAAAACATGCCTGACGCCAAGGTTATATATACCCGCAAAACAGACGTGTTCATTGAATTGAACCAGCGCGCCAACATTGCCAACAAGGCAAAGGCAGACCTTTTCGTATCGATTCATACCAATGCATCGGCAGGTAACAAGAAAGTAAGGGGAACCGAAAGTTACACACTGGGTATGCACCGTGCCGCCAGCAATCTGGAAGTAGCAAAACGAGAGAACTCCGCCATTATGTTGGAGAACGACTACGAAGAGACTTACGAAGGTTTTGATCCTAAGTCGAGCGAGAGTTACATTATTTTTGAGTTGATGCAGGATCAGTACATGAAACAAAGTGTAAACCTGGCCAAGCACATACAAGACCAGTTTACAAGCGTAGCTGGCAGAAATAACCGTGGCGTTCAGCAAGCAGGTTTCCTGGTACTGAGAGCCACCTCAATGCCGAGTGTTTTGGTAGAGTTGGGATACATAACAACCCCCGAAGAAGCCAACTATCTTGCCACAAACGAAAGCACGCAAAAACTCAGCAAGAGCATATTCAATGCTATCAAAGAATATCGCAAGGATAAATAGCACCCAACTAACAACAGAGAATACAAATTTTACACATTATTATATAATAAAGGTATTAGAAGCATGAAATTCTTCACAAAAGAAGTTAAAATAGGATTGACGGGAGTAATTGCGCTCATAGTTCTTTATCTTGGAATCAGCTACCTCAAAGGAGTGAAATTTTCACCCAGCCACAACTACTTCATTTCATTTACCAACGCCAAGGGTCTTGCTGCCAGCAGTCCCGTATATGCGGACGGTTTCCAGATTGGTATTGTTCGTGATATCACCTACGACTTTAACAAGCCCGGAGAGGTAATTGTGGAGATTACCGTGGACGATGACGTACGCATGCCCGTTGGAACCCAGGCTTCTTTGGCAGAGGGTATGCTAGGTGGATGCACCCTTAACCTGACCATGGGCACCAACCCCAAGCATGTAATTGCCGTTGGCGATACCATCAAGGGTAAGGATGATGACGGACTCATGGCACAAGCAGCCAAGATGCTACCCGAGGTCACTGTCGTACTGCACCACGTTGACTCACTCATCACCACGCTCAACAAGGTTGCTGGCGACCCCAATATCACGAAAGTTATCGGAAACACCGAGCAACTAACTGCAAATCTGAACAATAGCGCACAGCACCTCAACAAGTTGCTGGGCAATGATATGCCCAAATTGATGAAGACTTTTGATGAGGCAGGACAAAACGTAAACAAACTCACCGGCAATTTGGCAGAACTTGATATGCAACTCACACTTAACAAGGTCAACCAAACTATTGATGATGTGCAGGGACTCATAAAACTGATGGAAGACCCCAATGGAAACCTTGGTTTGTTACTCAAAGATACTGCTATATACCACAATTTGAACAGTACAATTAGCAGTGCAAACAACCTTCTTATTGACTTACAAGCACATCCGAAGAGATACGTTCATTTCTCTGTTTTCGGAAAAAAGGACAAATGATTTTTTGTTCAAAAATAGTGCACAAATAAGTTGTTTTGCTGATATTTTTTTCGTATCTTTGCAACCGTTTTCCGGCAAAAAATAGCATAGGATAACCTAACTAGTTGCAAATGACACAGAACGAGTATAAACAGAAATGGGACAGATGCCTCAGCTTCATCCAGAACAACATTGAGAGCGCGCCCTTTGAGCAATGGTTCAAACCATTGTCCTTCTGCTCGTATGACTCAAACACACATGAGTTAAAGGTCAGTGAACCTAGTCATTTCTTCCATGAGTTTATCGGACAGAACTATCGTGGCGTATTGTATGCAGCCATGCGCCGTGAGTTTGGCAATGATGTCCGCCTATTCTTCCGTACACTAATTGTCAGCGAAAACAACGTAGTAACGGATACGGAAAGCGACAAAGCAACGCCAAGTCCCAAGGCATCTCGCAACCACCTCGCCAACGAGGCGCCTTCCACCCTGCAATCACATGCTCCATCAGCAGAATTGGATTCGCATCTTATTGATGAGTACAGCTTTGACAATTTCATCCAGGGTGTGAGCAACATGCTTCCTAGAAGCGTGGGAATGGCTATTGCTAAGAATCCCAAGCAAACAACATTCAACCCCTTATTTGTGTTTGGCCACTCAGGAGTGGGCAAAACCCATTTGGTGAATGCCATAGGACGCGCCATCAAGGAACAGCATCCCGAAAAGCGAGTACTGTACCTTAGCGCACACCTGTTCCACGTACAGTTCGTAGATGCAATACGCAAGAACGTTACGAATGATTTCATCCGTTTCTACCAACAGATAGACGTACTCATCATCGACGACATCCACGAGTTTGTCGGAATGGAGAAGACACAGGATACATTCTTCCATATTTTCAACCATCTGAAGCAAAACGGAAAGCAGATTATTTTGACTTGCGACCGTCCTCCCGTTGACTTGCAAGGAATGAACGAGAGACTCATTACCCGCTTCAAATGGGGATTGCTGGCTGAGTTGCAACAACCCGATGAGGAATTGCGTCGCAACATCCTCATCAACAAGATTCACAGCAATGGTCTAGACATCCCAACCGATGTAATCGATTACATATCAAAGAACGTAACGGAAAGCGTTCGTGAGTTGGAAGGCGTACTGAACTCTCTGATGGCACGCTCTGTCGTATTCAACTGCGATGTAGACCTGAATATGGCAAAAGGCGTAGTGGGCAGTTCCAACAAAGCAGAGAACAAGCCTATTACAATCGACGACATCATAGAGCATGCATGTACCATATCGAACGTTTCCAAGAATGACGTATTCAGCGGAACACGCAAAGCCAATGTAGTACAGGTCAGACAGATTGCCATGTACTTGGCGCATAAGCACACAGGCTTGTCAACCAGCAAAATTGGCGCACTTATAGGCAAGCGTAATCACACCACCGTAATCCACTCTGTACGACTGATTACAGATCGTCTTGAAAACGACAAAGAGCTCAACAAGTTAATTGCCGAAATCGAGACAAGCATTAGGCAAAACAAATAATAATGATATACTATACAAAATAAGGCAAACTCAGGTTTGCCTTATTTTGTATTTAAAAGGACAGATAACTGTCGCATTACCATTACTTTATATTAATTCAAGAAACCTTGCTTCTTCAGAGTTTCCATGAAAGCAGTACTCAACGCCTCATTATCACGTTTAGTATAACGGATATCAGTAAAGATTTGAGCAAGTGTCTCCTTTTTGTTAATCTCAACGAACTTCTTGTTTTCAGGAAGGTTCTCCTTCTCTGTATAATATGCATCTATATCTGCAGGAGAGTACTCCTTGTAGCTTTCCGCATGAATAAATGAGGCAAGAGGAAGACGGTCGCTCAAGGCAGGTTTCTCATCTGGCCAGCCAACCGTCAGAGTTGCCACCGGCATCACGAGTTTGGGCAACTGCAAGGCATCAATGATCATGCCAGGCATATAAACGGTAGTGCCGAGATAGCAAATGCCTAAGCCCGCCTCTTCTGCCAAGCAACTGAAAGTCTGTGCATAGAGCAATGCATCGCTGGCAGCATTGATAAAACTCAGCATATTATCATATCCAGGCTCTGCTTTTCTGTTACGGCACCACTCGGTGGTACGATTAAAATCGGCACAAATAGTCAGCACCACAGGTGCTCCTTTAACCATTGGCTGATTAAAATGAGCAGGAGACAATTTCTCTTTCACCTCTGCACTCCGGGTTACTACCACGCTGTACAACTGCAGGTTACCCATTGTCTGCGTACGAGATGCCGCCTCAAGCAACTGGTTGAGCAACTGCTCGCTGACCTCCTTATCACTATACTTTCGCACGCTACGTCGCGTTTTCATCACATCCAATAATGCCATATCTTATTCTTTACCTTTTGTTGTTAAGTTAATTGTTGCTTTGACTATCATCCAAAGAATAGAGAACGACAGTTCAACGTCTGACCTCAGATTTACTGGTCATTGTCTGTCAGCGATTGACGCTACTCACCTGCACTATCCTCAAAACGCAGAACATTGCCCATTCTCTGTTGTCTGTTGCCTGTCGACAGTGTCCTTTGTCAACAATGCCACTACAAAGTTAACCACAAAAAGCGAGAAAAAGAAATTATCGGGACTATATTTTGGAGGAATCAAAAAAAATGAGTATTTTTGCACAAATCATAGAAGCAAATGGATATCAAGCAAAATATAGCAAATAAACTGGCAGAAGCAGGCCAGAAAGCAGGCAGACCCTTGACACAAGAAGAATGCCTGTCTATCATAGAAGCATCCACCATTGCCTTCACCACCGATGGCCTCATTGTGGAAAGCAGACCACAAGTATTGGAATGTGACGTAGTACGATTCCAAAACAACAAGGAGAAGTGGGTGGCGTTTGTCGGACTGATGGACGATCAACCCTACGAAATCTTCACGGGTTTGATGGACGACGAAGAAGGAATACTTTTGCCCAAGAGTGTCACCAAGGGAAGAATCATCAAAGCCAACAATCCCGATGGCTCGCATCGTTATGATTTTCAGTTTGAGAACAAGCGTGGATACAAGACAACCGTAGAGGGACTCTCCGGAAAGTTCAACAAGGAATACTGGAACTATGCGAAACTGATCTCGGGCGTCTTACGTTACCATATGCCATTGGAAAGCGTGGTACACCTCGTTTCAACCTTGTCGTTTGACGATGAAAGCATCAGTACTTGGAAGAACGGCGTGGAGAGAGCATTGAAGAAATACATCCAATCAGACTTTGACGATTTAAACAACGAGAATGGAAATTCGCTTGAATGACATACGCATCTTTGCCCATCATGGGGTAATGAATGACGAAACCATACTGGGCGCCTGGTTCAGGGTTTCATTGTTTATTATCGCTGACTGCCCAAAAGCGGCCGAAAGTGACGAACTAGATGATACCGTCAACTATGCCGAAGCAGCGCAGATTGTCAAGGAAGAGATGGGCAAACCCAGCAAACTGCTGGAACATGTTGCGGGACGGATTGCCAACAGGTTGCTGTCAGATATGCAACTCATTAAGGAAGTTACGGTTACTGTCCACAAAGAGCATCCTCCCGTTTGCGTGGAATGCGCCTCCGCCAGCGTGTCGATGACCATAAGCCGTCAAGCATAGTGGCATTTATTAGTATCAAAATAACACAAATAATACGAAAAACTGCACATTTGGGGAGCCAAATGTGTTTTTTTTATTAAGTATACTCAATATTTCGTAATTTATTTGTAACTTTGCATGCGTTTTATGTAAGAATTTATAAGCATTCAAATAAATATGGAAAATTTAGGTATTGGTATCGAGTTAATGGTTGTGGGCATGCTCACAGTCTTTTGTATCCTACTTATTGTTATTAACCTGGGCAAACTGCTTATCAAAGTAGTCAATGCCGTGGCACCCGAAGAGCAGGTTGCTCCCAAGAAGGCCGCCGCTGCTGCACCCGCAGCTATCGACGCAACCACCATGGCTATCCTTGAGCAGACCGTTAGTCAGTTGACTGGCGGAAAGGGCCATGTAGCAAGTGCAAAGAAGATTTAAGGTAAAAAACAAGAAAAAGCAATAAAAACATGAAAAGAGAAGTTAAGTTTAGTTTGGTCTTCCGTGACATGTGGCAGAGTGCAGGTAAGTACCAGCCCCGTGTTGACCAGCTCGTTAAGGTAGCTCCCGCTATCATCAAGATGGGATGCTTTGACCGTGTAGAGACCAATGGTGGTGGTTTCGAACAGGTAAACCTGCTCTATGGAGAAAACCCCAACAAGAGCGTTCGCGAATGGACAAAGCCTTTCCACGAGGCAGGTATCCAGACCCACATGCTTGACCGTGCGCTCAATGGTTTGCGCATGAGTCCCTGTCCCAAGGACCTCCGCAGATTATTCTACAAGGTTAAGAAGGTTCAGGGTACTGACATCACTCGTATCTTCTGCGGTTTGAACGATCCCCGCAACGTAATCCCCAGCATCCAGTATGCTAAGGAGGCTGGCATGATTGCTCAGGCTTCTCTTTGTATCACATACAGTCCCATCCACACCGTAGAGTACTACGTTGATTTGGCTAAGCAGTTCATCGAGGCAGGTGCTGACGAGATCTGTTTGAAGGATATGGCTGGTATCGGCCGTCCCGTTTCTCTCGGCAAGATCGTTGAGGGTATCAAGGCTCTTAAGGAGGATATCATCATTCAGTACCACTCTCACGCTGGTCCTGGTTTCAACATGGCTTCTATCCTCGAGGTAGCAAAGGCAGGTTGCGACTACATCGACTGCGGTATGTCTCCCCTCTCTTGGGGTACCGGTCACGCTGACATCATCGCCGTTCAGGAGATGTTGAAGGATGCTGGTTTCCAGGTTAAGGACATCAACATGGAGGCTTACATGGAGGTTCGTACTATGATTCAGGAAATGTACGATGACTTCTTGGGTTACTACATTCCCGCCCTCAACCACATCAACAACTCTTTGTTGGTTAAGCCCGGTCTTCCCGGCGGTATGATGGGTTCTTTGATGACCGACCTCGAGGACAACCTCAAGAGCCTCAACAAGTGGAAGGTTAAGAACAACCAGCCCGAGTTGACTACCGACCAGTTGCTCGTTAAGCTTTTTGACGAGGTTGCATACGTATGGCCTAAGGTAGGATACCCCTGCTTGGTAACTCCTTTCTCTCAGTATGTTAAGAACTTGGCATTGATGAACGTAATCCAGATGGAGAAGGGTAAGGCTCGTTGGAGCATGATTGCCGACAATATCTGGGATATGATCCTTGGTAAGAGCGGTGCTCTGCCCGGTCCCGTTGCAGAGGAACTTGTTGAAATGGCTAAGGCTGAAGGCCGTGAGTTCGAGACTCAGGATCCTCAGAGCTACTATCCCGACAAGTTGGAAGACTTCAAGAAGGAGATGCAGGAGAACGGTTGGGATCTTGGTCAGGATGACGAAGAACTCTTCGAGTTGGCAATGCACCCCGAGCAGTATCGTGCATACAAGAGCGGCAAGGCTAAGGCAGACTTCGAGAAGGACTTGGCAGATCGTAAGGCTAAGAAGAACGCTCCTAAGGGTGACATGCCCAAGAGCATCAAGGTTAGCGTTAATGGTCAGACCTATGAGGTTAACATTGCATACGGAAACGAGGCTCCCGCTGCTACTGCAGCACCCGCAGCAGCTGCTGCAGCTCCCGCTGGTGAGGGCGTAGACGTATTGGCTCCTCTGGAGGGTAAGTTCTACCTTGTTAAGGACAACTCAGAGACTCCCAAGAAGGTGGGCGATGCTATTAAGGCTGGCGATACCCTTGGTTACATCGAGGCTATGAAGACCTTCAATGCTATCCGTGCTGACTTCGACGGTGTCATCACCGGCATCATGGCTAATAGCGGTGATAGCGTAGAGGAGGATGATCCTATCTTCAAGATTGCAAAATAAATGACCTACATCCCAAGCTCCCCGAAAGGAGGGTTTGGGAAGGTCTATTAAAAATAAAAGAAAAAGTAAGTAAGCGCAGATTTGACTATGCTCACAACACTTTTAACTTTTAACTTTTAACTTAAAACAATTATGCAAGAAATATTGGAAAAATTGTGGAACATGACTGCGCTGAGTGACATTGGTGCAGAACCCACTTTCCTCATCATGTACCTGCTCGCCTTCGTGTTGCTCTACTTGGGTATCGTGAAGAAGTATGAGCCCCTGTTGCTCGTGCCCATCGCATTTGGTGTACTGATTGCCAACTTCCCCGGTGGCGGTATGGGCGTTATTCAAGCCGACCCCAATGGTATGGTCATGGTCAATGGTGTTTCAAAGAATATCTATGAAATGCCTCTGCACGAGATTGCTCATGATCTCGGTTTGATGAACTATTTGTATTACGCATTGATTAAGAGTGGTTTGCTCCCCCCCATTATCTTCATGGGTGTTGGTGCATTGACCGACTTCGGTCCTATGCTTCGCAACCTTAAGCTCTCTATCTTCGGCGCAGCCGCTCAGATGGGTATCTTCACAGTATTGCTCGTTGCACTGTTGGCAGGCTTTACTCCTCAGGAGGCTGGTTCACTGGGTATCATTGGTGGTGCCGACGGTCCTACCGCTATCTTCACCACTATTCAGTTGGCTCCCCATCTCCTTGGTCCTATCGCTATTGCTGCTTACAGTTACATGGCATTGGTACCCGTTATCATTCCATTGGTTGTTAAGTTGCTTTGCACCAAGAAGGAGCTGAAGATCAACATGAAAGAGCAGGATAAACTCTATCCCAACAAGACTGAAATCAAGAACCTTCGTGTTGCTAAGATTGTATTCCCCATCGCAGTTACCACTATCGTAGCTATCTTCGTGCCCACCGCAGTGAGCCTCGTAGGTATGTTGATGTTTGGTAACCTCATCAAGGAGATTGGTGCTGACACCAACCGTTTATTCGATGCTGCCAGCAATGGTATCATGAACGCTGCAACCATTTTCCTCGGTCTCTGCGTTGGTGCAACCATGACTGCTGAGGCATTCCTCAACGTTCAGACTTTGGGTATCGTTGCTGGTGGTTTCTGTGCATTCGCACTCTCTATCGCAAGTGGTATCTTCATGGTCAAGGGTTGGAATCTCATCGCAAAGAAGAAGATCAATCGACTTATCGGTGCTACCGGTCTTTCTGCAGTGCCCATGGCTAGCCGTGTCTGCAACGAAATTAGTACCAAGTACGATCCCAAGAACCACGTGCTCAACTACTGTATGGCATCTAACATCTCTGGTGTGATTGGTTCTGCCGTAGCAGCAGGTGTACTGATCAGTTTCTTGAAGTAATCAACTCAAGTAAACAATACAAACAAAATAGGAGGAAAGCGAAATACTTTCCTCCTATTTTTTGTTTTATGAAGTTCTATATGTAATTAATAAATGAAATTACGATACACCTGTTATTGTAAAATTCACTTATGTCTATTAGTTTAAATAATAATCTGCTTGTAGCGAGAGACAATCATCCTGGCATATCTGCCTTTCGGAATCTACATATTAAGATTCGGCATTGGAAGGAACATCCTTCATTACCACGGCTTCACAATGGATGCCATCAACCTTAACGGTAAGCGGAGTATCGAAATGGATATGACGAACGTGCTCCGTTTCCTGTTCTGCAGGCATTGAACTGAGAAGAGACTCACACCAATGACCATCACCGCGGAACTCATCAATAGTTAAATAGCTAACACCCAATGAGGTAAGGTTCTGGAAGAAATGTGTTCCCTGACTGGGATCTACCTGGAACGAATCCAAACCAGCCTCTACAATAACGCGTGCTCCGGAGATATGAGGCCACTTGACGGGGATGCCCAACCAAGGGTCACTACTACCCCAACGACCAGGTCCCACAAGGATATATCCCCTACCCTCATCTATCATCTTGCGATTCATGCGTTCAATCTCATCTGCCAGTGTCTGGTTCATAGAGGGACGATAACCGTCTGTCTTGACGTAGATGACATCATATATGTCATTGATGATTCCATGACCGATAGCACTATGTGAACGCATCATCGTTTCTTCGTCAGGAATCAACGTCAAGTCTTCATCCAACATCATACGATTATCCACCATAGGACGAATTTGCAAGAGATAGAAATCACCCGAACGATCATCGTTAAGGTTAACAGCGAATTCGATCTCCACGGGACGGCGCATCTCGTCCTGACCATATTTCAAGATGAGTTGCAACACCTTTGGAAGAGGGAAAACATCATGTTGTAATACGCCACAGAAAGAAATCACCTTACGACCATTGCCTTCATAATAGCCTTCTCTCAGTACCTGGTCATAGGGATCGAATGTACTTGAGATAAATCGCAGAGTACCATCCTTATCTGCCTCACGGACAGAGAGTTTCTTGATATTGAATCCATCGTTAACCTCAAATTCCAAATCCGTATCGGTGAGATCGAGAGCATAGAATCGAGTCTGCGTGTCACGAAGAGCAAAATCCAGTTCGCTGGTTTGCAACACATGATCAGGATGAGCAGGACAAACACGGAGGCATACACCACCGTCGACAATATACTTACCCAATCCCAAAGCAAGGTTAACGGTACCCTCCTCCGCCTGTTCGGGACCAATTGGGTAGTAATTGATGCTACGAGCCACACCCGAGAAGGTGGGATAAAAACGGTTCTCATACTGTCTACCAACAACCTCCTGCAAAATGACTGCCATCTTCTCCTGATCAATCAAATTACTGGTTGCCATCATGTAATCCTTGCTTGAGCGGAAATAAACACTGGCATATACGCTCTTAATAGCATCCGAAATCAAACGAAGACGCTCATAAGGATCCTCTACATAGGGAATCATATATGTTGAATATACACCAGCAAAAGGTTGATAGTGTGAGTCTTCAAGAAGCGAAGAAGAACGGATAGCAATGGGTGATTTGACCACATCCAGGAACGCCATCAAGTCTCCAATCAGACTCTGTGGCAAACGAGCATGCAAGAAATAACGGATAATCTCTTCATCAGGGCAGTCACTCAATGCTACCTGGTATAACTCATTGGTATCCATAAACTCGTCAAAGACGTCAGTACAAAGTACCACTGTCTTTGGAATCATCGTCTGTACCAATTCCATCTCATTCAGGTCGGGATGACGCTTAATGATATGGTCAAGGAATGCCAAACCACGTCCTTTACCACCCAACGAGCCTTCACCAATACGGGCAAAGTTGCTATATTTATCGAATCGTTCGCGTTGGAAGACTGCCACAACGCCTTGATTGCGCATCTTACGGTAACTAACGATAGCATCAAAAATAATCTGTCGATGAGCATCCACGTCCTGCAAAGAATCCCAAGTAATGTGCTTGAGGAACTCCGAGATAGGAAACAAAGCACGCGAACATAGCCAACGACTCACATTATTATGAGAGAGATGGTAGAGCAACGACTCGCGAGGAACGGTAAAGATATTATCCTGCAAGTCCTTTAGATTGCGAATACGCATAATCTCGTTCATTGACTGTGGATCGCGGAAAATAAAATCGCCGAATCCGAAATTGCGCGTTAGCATATTACGCAAGTCAACATCGAGTTTTTTGGAGTTCTTGTCTATGAAACGAGCCCTACAACTCTTTGCATACTCACTGGCAGACGTTTCGCTCGATTCCATGACCAAAGGAATGAAACAATCTTGCTCACGAATAGTCGTCAACAATTTCAGACCAGCAAATTCATCTATCTTACCATCTTTGGGGAAACGGCAATCACTGATAACACCCAAAGTATTGTTGCCGTATTTCTCCCACAGTTCATATGCCTCCTCATAACTACGAGCCAAAACAATCTTTGGACGACCTCGCATGCGTAACTGCTCAAGTTGCGAGTTCAATGCCTCACTTGCAAAGAGTAAACTCTGTTGAAGTACGAACTTATATAATAAGGGCAAGATTGAACTATAGAATCGAATGCTATCCTCAACCAGCATAATCATCTGCACACCGGCCGAGGTATCATGTTCCAAGTTCATCTTATCCTCAATCAGTTTAATGATGGAAAGCAACAAGTCAGTATTACCCAACCAACAGAACACATACTCAAAGATACTTAAATCTTCTTGTTCCATTCGTTTGTTAACACCATGACTGAAAGGAGTCAGTACCACAATGGGAACTGTGGGATATTTCTCCTTGATAGTGCGGGCAATGTCAAAAACATCGTTGTTATCCGTACCAGGCATACAAATAAGAAGATCGAAGTTTCCGGTCTCCATCTGCATCTCTGCTTCCTCGTGCGAGGCAACCTGAGTGAATCGAGGAGGGAAGCGCAATCCCAGTTTGGCATATTCTCCAAAGATCTTCTCATCAATTCGTCCATCGTCCTCCAGCATGAAGGCATCATATGGATTTGCCACCAAAAGAACATTAAAAATACGTCGTGCCATCAAGTCGACAAACGACGTATCGCGCAAAATAAGCCTATCTTTCTTGTTTTCCATCTTATTTTTAGATTTACACTACAAAAATACGATTTTTATGTCGATTTAACAAAAAATACCCCATTTTTATGGAAAACCGCCCATTTTTGAAGGTTTTTCAAGGGTTATTTTTGTCAAATCGTCAAATTTTGTTGTTTTGACATAGATTTTGTTGAATAGAAATAAGGTTTCCAAGCACATTTGATGAACTAATAATGCCCTTATGAAAATTATGCCTAACTTTGCATCATCAAACAAAAAGCAATATCGGGAATACAGTTACAAGTATTAGGATAACAAAAAAACAAATATAAAAGGAAGCAAAGACTTAAAACATAACGAACACATTATATACACTATCAGGATATAAAAACATACTAAAATAGAAAAATAAAAGCAAAGAACATAGACATAATAAACAACATATCGGATAACAAAAAGACATACGGTCAGAAATGACCGAAAAGCAAACACAAAAACACATATCGGGAAAATTGAGTTACAAGATAGCAAATAAATATATCGGATAACAAAAAGACATACAGGATATACAAAAACAAGAAAAGCCGGCATCAAGCCGGCTTTTTCTTATTAATACACTACAAAACGAAAAAATACCACTAAGCATCGTAGTTCCCCTTCTCATTTTATATTTCTTTTCAGCACATGCCGTTTCGGCATTACACCTTCGTCAATTCCATTCTTTCCTACTTTTCGTCAGATGTTGAGATGTGTCACCCATGAAAAGTCATATGCAAATACAAACCACAACTTTGACGGGTGAAGGGACACATAGCAGTATGATGTCTCACCTAGGAAAAGTCATTTACAACTATAAACCACACACCATAAAGATCCAGCATTTTCTTCACACCTTATATAATATAATATAATATAATACCACATATATAATATGTAGAGTGCCATAAAGCGTGCAATAGTAAAGCGAACCATGAAAAATGGTACTCATGTTACGTTTTTAGACAAAAAAGTAAAAAAAAAGAGGCAAAACGATGGCAGTTATATATAAAATATCTATCTTTGCATTGCAAAAAGAAAAAAAACAACGATGAATAACAACCGCGCATACTTTTTTTCCTATTATTACTTTTACTTTAGCAAATGAAGTGAAGCGGGAAAGCATGTGCCAATATCAAGGTTGAAACAATAAACAAAAAAACATAATACCATGTCCCGCTTCCTAACAGAAGCGGGACAATTTATTATAATAAAGTAACCAACGAAAAATGAAGAAAATCGCCATCCAAGGTATCAAAGGATCCTTCCACGACATTGCCTCACACCAGTATTTCGAGGGTGAGGACATTGAGTTGCTAACCTGCGACACCTTTGAACAAGTATTCGAGCACTTGAAGAACGATGATGAAGTTGTGGCTCTTGTTGCTATTGAGAACACTATTGCAGGCAGTCTGCTTCACAACTATGAACTGGTTCGCGAGAGCACAGCCACCATCGTAGGCGAACACAAGTTACATATTGAGCACTCGCTAATGTGTCTGCCCGACGAGAGTTGGGAAGACCTTAACGAGGTCAACTCACACCCCGTGGCTTTAATGCAATGCCGAGATTTCCTCAGCAAGCACCCCGAGTTGAAGGTTGTGGAAGTAGAAGACACCGCCGGTGCTGCCGAGAACATCAGCAAGAAACAACTGCGTTGCCATGCGGCCATTTGCCACAAGGATGCAGCAAAAATATATAATATGAAAGTGCTTCAGGAAGGCATCGAAACCAACAAGCACAACTACACACGTTTTCTCGTACTGGCATCACCCCAGAAAGCAGAGAGTCTTCGTCGCATCGACGAGACCAACAAGGCAAGTCTGGTATTCAGTCTTTCTCACGAGGAAGGTAGTCTGAGTGCCATTCTCAGCGTATTGTCGTTCTACAAACTCAATCTCACCAAGATTCAGTCCCTGCCCATCATTGGCAAGGAATGGCAGTACCTCTTCTATGTTGATTTGAAGTTCAACGACTATATCCGTTATCGTCAGGCCCTCAATGCCATTGCCCCTCTTACCGAGGAGTTAAAGATATTGGGTGAGTACAGAGAAAGCCAAAGTAAGTAAAAAAAGCAAAAACAATGATACAACCAGCAGAAAGACTACAAACCGTACAAGAGTACTACTTCAGTCGCAAGGGCAAGGAAGTAGCACAAATGAATGCCGAGGGCAAGGATGTCATATCGCTTGCTATCGGAAGTCCCGACATGCCCCCATCCAACGAGGCCATAGAGACCTTATGCGAGCAGGCACACCGTGCCGACGCACACGGATACCAGCCCACCATGGGCATCCCTGAACTGCGCGAGGCCATGGCACGCTTCTACAAGCGTTGGTATGACGTGGACCTGAATCCCGCCAATGAGATTCAGCCCCTCATCGGTTCAAAGGAAGGTATCCTTCACGTCACTTTAGCATTCGTAAATCCTGGAGACAAGGTACTTGTACCCAATCCCGGATACCCTACTTATACCAGTTTGAGCAATATCCTCGGTGCCCAGATCGTAAACTACGACCTTTGTCCAGAGCGTCAATGGCAACCCGACTTTGAGCAGTTGGAGAAAATTGTATCTGAGAACGAGGCAAAGAAGGAGTCACCCTTCCGTCTGCTTTGGGTTAACTATCCCAACATGCCCACCGGAGCCAAGGCACAGCGCCAGACCTACGAGAAATTAGTAGACTTTGGTCGTCGTCACTCTATCATTATTGTCAATGACAACCCCTACTCTTTCATCCTCAACGAGGGCGAGAAACTCAGTATTATGCAGATTCCCGGAGCAAAGGATTGCTGTATCGAGTTCAACTCCATGTCAAAGAGTCACAACATGCCCGGATGGCGTGTCGGAATGTTGTCGACCAACGCACAGTTCGTACAATGGATCCTGAAAGTAAAGTCAAACATCGACTCAGGAACCTTCCGTCCCATGCAGTTGGCCGCAGCCAAAGCATACGACAACACCGAGGCATGGCACCATTCTGCCAACATCACCACCTATGCCAACCGTCGGCGCATGGCCGAGGAGATCATGACACTCCTGGGATGCCAGTACGATCCAGAGCAAGTTGGTATGTTCCTTTGGGGACGCATCCCCGAGACCTGCGCAAACGTAGAGGAACTTACCGAGCGCGTATTGCATGAAGCCCGCGTATTCATCACGCCCGGTTTCATCTTCGGTAGCAACGGAGCACGATACATCCGTATCTCGCTTTGTGCCAAGGACGACAAGTTTGCCGAAGCCGTTAAGCGAATCCGTGAAGTGTTCGCCTAACAAAGCAAACAATGAATCAAGAACAATGAACTGAAAAACCATGGATATAGAATTACAACCATTAGGTCTGCCCTGTGACAACAAGCGACCTTTCGTGATTGCTGGTCCCTGTTCTGCAGAGACAGAAGAGCAAGTGATGACCACTGCCACCCAACTGGCAAAGAAAGGATGCCACATGTTCCGCGCTGGTATCTGGAAACCCCGTACAAAACCCGGAGGTTTCGAAGGCAACGGCGAGAAGGCTCTGCCTTGGACGGAACAGGTAAAGAAGGAGACGGGTATGCTTACCGCCACCGAGGTGGCAACTCCCGAGCATGTAGAACTCGCATTGAAGTATGGCATCGACATCCTGTGGGTAGGTGCCCGTACCAGTGCCAACCCCTTTGCCATGCAGGCTTTGGCCGATTCGCTCAAGGGCGTCGACGTTCCCGTATTGGTAAAGAACCCCGTTAACCCCGACCTCGAACTATGGATCGGAGCCTTGGAGCGTATCAATGGTGCCGGCATCAAGCGCCTGGGTGCTATCCACCGTGGTTTCTCTAGTTACGACAAGAAGATCTACCGTAACCTGCCCATGTGGCAGATTCCCATCGAGTTACACCGTCGCATCCCCAACCTTCCCATCGTCAATGACCCCAGTCATATCGGTGGTCGTCGCGACCTCATAGCACCTCTTTGCCAGCAGGCTCTTGACCTGGGCATGGATGGTCTGATTATCGAGAGTCATTGTAATCCCGACAAGGCATGGAGCGATGCCAGTCAGCAAGTTACGCCCGACGTACTCGACTTTATCCTCGACCGTCTCGTTATTCGCGAGCAACTTGAGACAACCGAGAGCATTACTGCCCTTCGCAAGCAGATTGACGAACTCGATGACGCTCTTATCGACCTCTTGGCCAAGCGTATGCGTGTCAGTCGCGAAATCGGTCAGTACAAGAAGGAGCATGGCATGACCATCCTTCAGACAAGCCGTTACAGCGAGATTCTTGACAAGCGTGGTGCTCAGGGAAGTCTGTTAGGCATCGGTGCCGATTGTGTCAAAAGGATCTTTGAGCAGATTCACGAGGAGAGTGTCAACCAGCAGGTTGAGGTGATGAACAAATAGAAATTCGTATTATGAAGATATTGATTCTTGGCGCAGGAAAGATGGGATCGTTCTTTACCGACGTCCTGTCATTCGAGCACGAGTGCGCCGTTTACGAGATTGATGCAAAGCGCATGCGTTTTCTCTACAACACACAGCGTTTCACCAATTTAGAAGAGATAGAGGCGTTCCGTCCCGAACTTGTCATCAATGCAGTAACATTGAAGTACACCCTCAGCGTGTTCGAGCAGGTCATCCCCCATCTTCCCAAGGACTGTATTATCAGCGACATCTCGAGTGTAAAGACCGGTTTCAAGGAGTTTTATGAGAGCACGGGCATGCGCTATGTCAGCACCCACCCCATGTTCGGTCCCACGTTTGCCAACCTGGGTGCTCTGAGCACCGAGAATGCCATTGTCATCAACGAAGGCGACTATATGGGTCGCATCTTCTTCCTCGACATGTATCGCCGTTTGGGACTGAACGTCCACGAGTACACCTTCGACGAGCATGATGAAGCCATGGCATATTCTCTATCCGTTCCTTTCGTCAGCACCTTCGTCTTCTCGGCCGTGATGAAGCATCAGGACGCTCCTGGTACCACATTCAAGCGTCATCTCAAGATTGCCAAAGGCGTACTCTCGGAAGATGATACCCTTTTGCGCGAAATCCTCTTCAACCCTCGCACCAAGCACCATGTTGAAGAGATACGAGCAGAGCTGAAAGACCTCATACAGATTATAGACAACCGCGACGAGGAGGCACTCAACACATACCTCACCAAGATTCGCAACAACATAAAGTAATTCTGCTTGAGAATGCAAAAAAGGCAAAAAGCATCATAAAAAAGGGGCGTTTAAGACAATTTATGAAGAAAATGTCGTAAGCGCCCCATATTTTTTGTGTAATTAGAAGAAAATACTTATATTTGCATCATAATAGAAAACCATATAAGTAAAAGGCATATACAGCAGTGCCTCATCACATCCAATAACCAAGATCAAACTGGGAAAAAATACTATGGGGAAAAATCATCATTATCGCACCGCGATGACTATTGCCGGTTTTATATTAATCACGGCGATGTTAGTGTTGGTTGGTTGGCAGAGCGACCAGTATCGCAAGGCAAACCAATGCAAGCAATTGACTGATACTACACAATCAGTCCAGAACAATCATTAAATGCTGTAATTCATATCAAGGCAGATTGGATGAAAGAAATTAGCCTTGATGTTTTCGATGGTGTATTTTACACAATCCACTCGAATAACAGAATAAGAACCAGGTGCGACACCTGGTTCTTGTTTTTTGCACACTCGCAACCTTACACGCTTTACACGCATTAAGCAAAGCAAGGCACAAGGAAAACATGAAATGCGTATTTTTCAAGGAAAACCTTTGCCGATTTAGAAATTCTTCCTACCTTTGCCTCACAGTTAGCGATTTAAGTTTCCAAGTTGTAACTTGCTCACTTGCAGATTCGGTGGTGCTGTATAACCAACGGAAGTGGCACCCGCAAGAGGTACGCAACCCTGCGTGGCACGATGATGGCAAGGGACTACGCTGACTGGCACAAAAAACTGACAACAAAAAGAACTACATAAATGAAAAAGATTTATTTGGCATTGGTACCACTCATGTTGGTGGCATGCAACAAAAAAACGCAAAGTGCAGAAGAAACCGTGCAAAACGATAGTCTGAAGGAAGTTGCAACTGAGGTTGCTAAAGACACCACCTCTGCTGTCGTGGCAACAGAGCAGATACCCGAACTCACGGACGAAAGAATACAGGAATTGGTATCAGCCATTCCCGAACATGGCAACCTGACGAATCCCACAACAACACTCTCTGAGGAGTACTACAAGACATGGACAAAGGCATACGAGATGCCCGATGGTGGTTTGGGCGAAATCGGCAACAACGAGTTCTTGTATTACTTTGTGTGCGGTAACGACCCTTGTCCCGAGCATTCTGCCAAGATTCAGTCGAAGGAGGTAACGGGTAATACTGCCATCGTGAAGTTCTACATCGTGCATACCTACAAGAAGAACAAGAAACTGAGCACGTTCAATCTGAAAGTAGAAAACGGCAATTGGGTAATTGCAGACTTCGACAACACCTTGAAGGAGATGAAGGATTACATCGTTTCACAACGCGAATACCTGCAGTCGGACGATTTAAAGAAGTATGCAGAATCCATCCTCAACAATCCCGAAACCAGTGAGGAATGGAAGGATATCACTAAAACTGAGATGGAGAAAATCAAGAAGTATCTTGAACAAAATCCGAAATAACAGACAGAGGATTGAGGATTGAGGATTGACGGTTGAGGATTGATGGTTGATGGTTGAGGATTGAAGGTTGAGGATTGAAGGTTGAAGATTCTTCCCTACGAGCGAAGCATCGGGCAAGCCCGCTGAGCGGAAGATTGAAGATTGAGGATTGATGGTTGAGGATTGAAAACTGAAAACAAAGAATAAAGAACCCAAAACGGTCATGACCGTTTTGGGTTCTTCTTTATAGTATTACTTCTCTATTTGTCAAATATATCGTACTATTTCTTTGGATGGATGAGGAAGCGCTCGATGAAGTCGAGTACAATGCCATACTGCGACTCGGGCAACTGGCAATGGGGATGGTTGGCAACGATAGAGCAAGCCACATCGTCAGCCTTGTTGAAATGCTTCCATACCGTGCTGGCCTTCTCCATTGAGACACGGGCAGACTCATCGGCAAGCCACTTGTAATCGGGGTTACCCAATACCAAGAGGGCACGAGGGAATACCATGGCGCAAAGTTCGTGGTGGTCGTAGGGCAGACGGTACACATTGTTACCGCCAAACTGCTCACGGAGCGACTCCTTAAACCAATGATAGTCAGTCTTATCCAGGTCCTCTACCTCATCAAGAGTATGTGAGATACGCCATGCGGCAGCACCACCGCCACCAGGTTCCTGAGCAATGGTAAGAGCCACACGATTATCGAAGGCACCACAGAAAAGCGCCATCTTACCGGCATAAGAGCAACCGGTAACGCCAATGCGCTTCACGTCGATCTTTGTCACCTCGGGCCCCAACTGCTCCAAACCATCAATAATTCGCTGTAAACCCCATGCCCACTCGCTATAAGCACCATTGTCGATGAGTTCGGGATAGAGTTTCACGAAACCATAGTTACTACGCACGGTGTCGCCACGGAACTGGCTGTAACCGTTGACCTGACGCTCGTTGTAGTCCATTCGTGCCAAGGGGAACTGCTCCAATACCTGGCGGGGCAGAGAGTTATGACTGGTTCCGATAATAAGGGGATAAGGTGCCTTACCCTCTGTGGGATAGTTGATTACAGAAGAAAGAGTGATGGTGTTACCCTTCACGGTAACGTCCACAAAGAGGGTATCCTTCTCACCATGCTCGATGCGCGCCTTTACTTGCTTCTTGGCATTCACCTCGGGAATGGTACCAATCTCGTACTTCTGGATGAGTTGCGAGATTTCACTTCTGCGCTTCTCCCACTGTTTCATGTTCTCCACCTTGGTCTTACCGTCGGAAAAGAGAAGAGGATTACGCAATTCACGAACCACGGGCAACTCCTGTGCCCATGCACTGCCACTGGTCAAAGTAGCCAGGCAGATGGCAGTTAAAAGATGTTTTGTTTTCATGATCTTTGTTTTTTCTAATGATTATAACCTATATTATATCCGATTTATTGATTGATTCATATCGATCAGTCAAGGGAGGGGGAACAAGATCCCCCTCCCATGAGGGAAGGAGTCCTTTATTTTGAGAAATAAACCTCTCTGAGTTTCTTTGTCACCGTCTTTCCGGTGAGTTCCACTTCCTGAGACAAGCGAATGTCGCGCGACGAAGCACCCACCTTGACGAGGAACTTGCCCGGGGCAATGTTCCACTGGCGGTTAGCATAGAAGCCGAACTGCTCAACAGACATTTCCACACTCACCTTCCTCGTCTCACCGGGTTTGAGCGAGATACGCTTGAATCCCTGCAACTGGATAGGACGAATGTTCTGACCTTCCGTTGTGGGCGACAGATAGATCTGAGCCACCTCATCAGCCTCAACCTTGCCGGTATTCTTGACGTCGAACGACACATTGACTGCCTTGCCATCGGTTGCAACAGACTTATCCACAGCAAGATTAGCATACTCGAACGTGGTGTAGCTCAAGCCATAGCCGAAGGGCCATGCAATACGACTATCCGGTTCGGCAGAGTAGTTGTAGCAGATTGCCTCCTTGACCTCCTGATTGGGATAGCTGACAGAGAGTTTGCCCGAAGGAGACACGTTTCCGAAGAGGATGTCTGCCACGGCATTACCACCCTCCTCACCAGGATACCAGGCCTGTACGACAGCCGCACAACGGTCAGCAATCTTCGAGATGACCTGTGCGCGACCACCAAACACGATAAGGATGACAGGCTTGCCCGTAGCAATCAGACTTTCCACATAAGCCTCCTGGCGTCCAGGCAGATGCAAGGTAGGACGGGTACGGTTCTCACCGCAAAGCAACACGTTCTCACCCATCGCGGCGATGATCACATCGCTCTGCTTGGCCATCTTCAACGCCTCATCGGTGTCAACTGGGTCGGGGTGCTCCACCTTGCGGTCAAGGATGCGTTTCAACCAGTCGGCACGCTTGTCACCACCATCATCAATCCATGTCTCAACAATCTCTGTCCAGTCGCAACCACGACTATAGGTAAGGTTGGCATTCTTGGGCATCTTTGCCTTGATACCATCCATCAGATTCACGATCTTGGGATGCATGTCATCCTCATCCTTTACCTGCCAGAAGTAACGCATGGACTGGAAGGTATAGTCGCCCAGCATAGCCCACATGGTGTTGGCATCGGGACCCGTAAGGAAGATATTGGGATTCTCTTTCTGTGTCAAGGCAGTCAGTTTCTCCTTGGTAAGGGGCAGGATAGCCTCGCCACTTGTGGTGGGTTTGTTCTCGAGCAGTACAATGGACTGAGATGCCAAGGTGTATGCGGTCTGACGCTCCTCGGGAGAGTCGAAAGTAATCTTGCCGGTTTCGTATAGATTGGGATTCTTGTCCAGCAATCCCACTTGTGCCTTGTAGGTCAGCACCTTCTTCACAGCCTCCTCGAAACGCTCCTGCGAAACGAGTCCCTTCTCCATGGCCTCGGGCAGATAAGCATAGTTGGAACCATAGGGGAAGTCTACGTCGTTGCCCGCGTTCATGGCAGACACGCAACGTTGCAGGGTATCCTGAATGCCCTCAATCTGGTCGATAGAATAATAGTCACTTACCATCATGCCCTTATAGCCCAGATAGTCGCGAAGGATGTCCATCTGCACCTCCTTGCTGGCCACGCAGTTCACACCATGAACCTGGTGATAACCAGTCATGACAACCTGATTGCCCGCCAAACGGATCATGGTCTCATGAGGCAACAAGATTTCCTCCATCAGTTCCTTCTCTTCGGCATCGCCACCACCACCGTAACCCAGGAAGTGCTTACTGCAAGTACCTACGCCCTTGCGCAGGTCACCTTGTTGCAAGCCACGCACGAAGGCGGTTCCGAAGGTTGCCGAGAGGTAGGCATCTTCGCCATACGACTCCTCCAAACGGTTGAACGAGGGGTCGCGCACCACGTCCACCATGGGCGAGAGCGAGAGCAATCCACCAATCTTACGGATGGTCTGTCCCGTCTGCAAGGCCTTCACCTCAGCCAGTTCGGGATTGAAACTACATGCCAGACCAATCTGTTGGGGATATACGGTAGCATCGCGTGTACAGGCACCCGTCAGCACCTCCTCATGGAAGAGCGCGGGAATGCCGTTGGGCGTGTTCTTCATCAGCCATTCCTGCATGACAGCCACCTTGTCGCGCACCACATTGGGATCCTCCGACATCTGACTGGCAAACTGCGAGAAGTGACCGATACCGTCTGCGAGGTCCTTACGGCACTTCACGGTATCGAGTTTTCCGTCCTCGGTGAAATAGTCATTCAAATATGTACTGCGCAACTGAGCCAAGCGTTCTCCGGGCGTCATGCGCTCATAGAGCTCATTAACTTGTTGCTCTACTGTCATTTCCTTTTGTGAACATCCTACCATCATAGCAGAAGCAATTAGGGTTAGCAAAGTTTTTTTCATTGATTGTTATAACGTATAAATATTTTTAATGGAAGTTATCGGGAGTTAACGGGAGTTACCACTCCGCTTCGCTCCGTTCGGGGAGTTAACGGACGATAGTTTTGTCCTTACTTTGGGAGTTACCGCTCCGCGTTGCTCCGCTCAGGGAGTTAACGGACGATAGTTTTGTCACAGGGGATTTTCGCTTCTATTCATTTCCCGCGAGTTCGGTATCGTCCGTTAACTCCTGCTAACTCCCGTTAACTCCTACTTTTGACCTCCGTCAAAAGATACCTTCTTCACTGTTCCGTCGCTCATCTTGACGATGCAGACACCACGGTGTTGCGATGTCACCTTCTGGCCAGACAAGTTGTAGCGCTCCACCTCATACGCAGAGGCATCGGCACCATCGACACTCTCCACCGCAGTTGTCTTGAGTTGGTTGGCAACATAGTTGCGAAGGGTTGTCTGCAAAGCGGTGAAAGCAGGCTTTGCGCTGTTATTGGCATCAAAAAGCACAGGATAACTGCCCGAGATCCATGAATACTGGTCATTGATGCCCCAAATAACCATGTGAGGACAGTTGTCGTTCTTCAGCCACACCTCGGCAATCTGCTTGAACACCTCTGCCTGCTTGGTCTTCTCGGCCGAAGTATTGGCAGTAATGGCAATATCAATCTCCGTAAGGATACAGTTCAGACCGATACCCGCATAGCGCTTCACGGTATTGTCGAGTTTCTGCTTACTGAAATTATTGGCCTTGAGATGGCATTGCAAACCGACACCATCGATGGGGATACCTCTATCCTTCAATCGCTTGGCAAGGTTATACAAGGCAGTCGTCTTGGCAACGCCACTGAACTCGCAATCGTAATCGTTGAGATAGAGTTTGATGTTGGGGTTGGCACGATGTGCATACACAAAGGCAGAGTCGATGAAGTCCTCGCCGATGGTCTTTACCCATACCGACTCCTTGCGCAACTGGTAACCGTTGGGATTGGTGCGCACGATGCTCTGGTCATCGTCGAGTGTCTCGTTCACCACGTCCCACTCGCACACATTGTCGCCAAACTGCTTGATACACTTGGTGATGTGAATCTTCATAATCTCCAGCAACTGTTCGCGCGTCCACTTCTTGTCATTGTTCTTACCATCCTTCGAAATCCAGTCGGGCACCTGCGAGTGCCAAACCAAGGTATGACCGCGCACAGCCATCTTCTGGTTCTTGGCATACTGCACCAACTCGTTGGCAGAACCAAAGTTGAAGCTGTTCTGACTGGGTTCGGTCTGGTCTATCTTCATCTCGTTCTCTGCCACACAGAGGTTGAAGTTGTTCGAGATAGCCTTCGATACCGTCGACGAAGGACTGGCAGGCACGTTGTAGGTCCACGAAGAAGGAACTGCCACACCGATACGCTTGTCGGTATCGAGCATCTCCAGATACTTGCGCAGGAACTGTCCCTTCTTTACCGTAGTACCGGGCACTTCGGCAAACAAGGCACTATCGTCGTCCTCGTCGTCGCCATCCACCTCGCCGTTATCGTCATCATTGTTGCCTCCACCCTCGCCATCGTTGAGCGAGGTACAGGTAATGGTCATGGTGTACTTCCCGTTCTCCTCCGTTTCGTTCACAGTCCACGACATCTTCTCGGGCACCACTACCTTGAACTTCCACTCCCCACCGTTCTCGCGTCCTTTGGTGGTCTTGATGAGTGTAAAGCTGTCGCCCTCCTTGACCTGAGCATCGTCAGCCAGTTTCACGACAATCTGCGGAAGCGTACTGCCCTCCGAGAAATCTTCCAGCATCTTGTTGTACTGAATCATACCAGTAATATCAAGAGCCGTATAAGTATCCTTGTCGGTCAGACTGAAATTGATGACCGAAGCGGGATGCATGATGAGGTTGCAAGATGCCGAAGTAGCATAGTTGGCAAGATAGAGCGTACCGGCACCGTCCACACCGGGAGTCAGCGTACCGTACATGTCCACATGACCGCCGATATTACCGTTTCCGCCCAGCGTTGCACCCTTGAAGGTATAGACAACCGGCAATGAGGTGTTTCCTGCCGAACCCGTACCGCCCGTCTTCTTGCCCTTCTTGGCAGTCGTGGCATCGTTGTTGATCAGGATGGTTCCGGCATTGACACGGACAGCACCCGAAATCTGGTTGTCGTTGGCCGTAAGCGTGTAGGTTCCTTTACCTTCCTTTACGATGCCCACCGTCTGTGTAGCATCGGGCGCTCCGTTCTTCTCGATAGAGGCGATGCGACCGGCCAGGGTGGCATCGGTATTGAGGCAACCCAGCAGATAGTATGCCGACGAAGTGGCACTCTGCGACTTGTAATAGCCATACATGCGACTGCCCGCCTCGGTATTGAGTTCGCCGATGCGGATGCCCGACGCACTCTTCTCGGTGGCGAAGGACGCACCTTCGTGCAAAACTACCTTATTATTATTGAACAGCACGTTGATCTTGCTCGTAGGATTGGCATCCTCGGGCGAGTACGACTTGCCATTGGTATTCATCACGACGCCGTAGAAACCACAGTTGCTCTCGACGGCCTTATAGGGATAGATGTCCACGTGTCCCGAGAAGTTGGTCCAGTTGGGATACGACTTGTCGCTATGCTTGCCCAGGTAGGTACGTTCGCCACCGCAATACAGTATCAGGTCACCCTTGCCCGAGAGCGTGGGATAGAAGTCGGTATAGCGAGCGGTGCGCACGGTGAGCGTATTGCCCGATGCAATACTCGTTGCCGTTCCGTATTCCTTGTATGTAGAAGAGGTATTCTTCTCGCAGAGGTCAATCAACTTATCATCGGCTTGCACTTGCACAGAAGCGGTCAGCGCAAGCAAAAGGAAAGTCTGTATTGGTTTCTTCATGTAATTTGTTATTTTGATGCGCAAAGTTAACAAATATATTCGTGTTTACCAATACTATGGCATACAAATGCAAAAAAAGTCTTAATTCTTTGTTAAAAAGAAAAATAATATATAATTTTGTCATAGGAGTTGACGCTTCGATTTGGGAGTTAACGGGAGTTAGCAGGAGTTAACGGACGATACCGAACTCGCGGGAAATGAATAGAGGCGAAAATCCCCTGTGACAAAACTATCGTCCGTTAACTCCCTAAACGGAGCGAAGCGGAGTGATAACTCCCGTTAACTCCCTGAGCGAAGCGGTAACTCCCAAATAAAGGTAACTCCCAAATAAAAAAATTAAACCTTTCGCCCGAAGAGCCGTCTAACATATATGGACCAAACGGATAAAGCACAAACACCAACGACCCAAAAGACTACCTTACGTTCTATCAGACAGATAAAAAAGCAGAAATCTAATCATTTAACCAACATAGATAATATTTATGAAAAAAATTCTCATCTCTGCTACGCTATGCACCCTTATGGGAGCATCTGCGTTTGCGCAGTTAAAGAGTAGCGTCTCATTCGATGCCTACGAATGGGACTTCGGCAAAGTCAATGCTGAAAGTGGTGCTGTTTGCCACACTTTCACTTGCAAGAACACGTCAAAGCAACCCGTCAGGATTGGCAAGTCAGTACCCAGTTGCGAGTGCATCAAGGCACACTACCCCACCACCATCATCAATCCCGGCGAGGAAGTCAAGGTGATGGTTTCCTTCACTCCCACCGGAGCCAGTGGCCGTGCCTACCGTAGCGTGGAGTTGCTCGACAACAACGGCAAGACGCTGGGTTCGCTCTCTACCAAGGCTGTCGTAGAGGCCAATGCCACAACCGCTTCTGCCGATTACAAGTACCCCTTCCAGAATCCCAGTCTCACCAACGAGGAGCGCGTGGAGAACCTCATCTCCCTGCTCACCCCCGAGGAGAAGGTGGGTCTGATGATGAACAAGTCGGTCTCTGTTGACCGTCTGGGCATCCCCTCTTACAACTGGTGGAGCGAAGCATGCCACGGTGTGCGTCAGGGTGGTTACACCGTATACCCCCAACCCATCGGTATGGCGGCCGCCTTCAGCGAGAAGTTGATGTACGATGTCTTCTCTACCGTTTCCGACGAGGCTCGTGCCAACTGGAACCGTTCAGACCACAACGTATTCAACGTGCCCATGGGTGTTACCTACTACCCTGGCAATCCCGAGTTGACCTTCTGGTGCCCCAACGTCAACATCTTCCGCGATCCCCGTTGGGGACGTGGTCAGGAGAGTTGCGGTGAGGATCCCTACATGAATGCCGTGCTGGGCGTGCAGACCGTAAAGGGCATGCAGGGCAACAACGACAAATACTACAAGACCCACGCTTGTGCCAAGCACTATGCCGTGCATAGCGGTCCCGAACCCTTGCGCCACACCTACGATGCCAGCGTTTCGATGCGCGACTTGTGGGAGACCTACCTGCCTGCCTTCAAGGCACTTATCAAGAAAGCAGACGTGCGCGAGGTGATGTGTGCATACAACCGCTACGAGGGCGTTCCCTGCTGTACCAGCGACCGTCTGTTGGTTGACATCCTCCGTCGCAAGTGGGGTTACGATGCCATCGTACTGACCGACTGCGACGCTATCAACAACTTCTACAACAAGGGACAGCACGAGACTCACAAGGGTCCTCTTGACGCTTCCGTAGATGCCGTACTGAACGGTACCGACCTCGAGTGCGGTAAGGTATTCATGGTATTGACCGAGGCATTGGAGAAGGGCCTCATCAAGGAGTCTACCCTCGACGATCACCTTCGCAAGACCCTCATGGGACGTTTCGAGTTGGGTATGTTCGACCCCGCAGAAATGCTTCCCTGGGCAAACCTCGGTCCCGAAGTCATCAGTAGCGAGAGCAACAACGAACTGGCCATCCAGGCTGCGCGCGAGTCTATGGTCATGCTCAAGAACGACGGCATCCTGCCTCTCTCAAAGAGCATCAAGACCATTGCCGTGGTAGGCCCCAACGCCGACGATGTTGACATGCTCAACGGCGAGTATGGTGGCACACCCAGCGACAACCACAAGCGTTCTCTGCTCCAGGGTATCCGCGATGCCGTTCCCGGTGCCAAGGTTATCTACAACCAGGGCTGTACGCTTACCGACGAATACAACACCGTCAACCATCTTGCCGACTTCAACGAGGGTCAGGGCGTGAAGGTTGAGTTCTGGAACAACAAGGAACTCGAAGGCAATCCCGACGTGACCAACTATTACAAGGAGCTCAACTTCAGCACCTTCGGTGGATGGGGCTTTGCACAGGGCATCAGCACCGACAACCTCTCACTCCGCATGACTGGCAAGTACACCGCCGACTTTACCGGCAATATGCAGTACTCTTTCAATACCGACAATGGCTACATCCTGAAGATCAACGGTGAGGTAGTCGAGGAGGGCAAGCCTCAGGGTGGTCGTGGTTTCGGTTTCGGTCGCCGTGGCGGTACCCAGTACAAGAACTTCCCCGTCGAGAAGGGCAAGACCTACGACGTGGTTGTTGAGTACAAGCGTGGCAACGGCAACTTCGCCATGTTCCGTGGCGAGATCTGCGAGCGCAAACTGGTAGACTTCACCCCCATCATCAACGAGGTCAAGGAGGCAGATGCCATCGTCATGATTGGCGGCATCCATCCCCGCATGGAGGGCGAAGGTGGCGACAAGCAGGACATCGAGCTCCCCAAGGTTCAGCAACGTCTTCTCGAGGCTATGCACAGCACCGGCAAGCCCGTCATCATGGTTAACTGCGCTGGTTCTTGCATCGCATTCGGCGACATCCAGAATCAGTACAACGCACTCATCCAGGCATGGTATCCCGGTCAGGGTGGTGCCAAGGCATTGGCCGACATCATCTTCGGCGACTACAACCCATCGGCTAAGTTGCCCGTCACCTTCTATGCCAGCACCAAGGACCTGCCCGACTTCCAGGACTACAGCATGGACAACCGTACCTACCGCTATTTCAAGGGCGAGGCGCTCTACCCCTTCGGTTTCGGTATGGCATACACCACCTTCGCTTATGGCAAGGGAAAGATTTCCAAGTCTTCCATGAAGAAGGATGGCAAGGTTACCGTCACCGTTCCCGTCACCAACACGGGTAAGGTAACTGGCGAGGAAATCGTCCAGGTTTACGTCAAGGCGCTCGACTATGCCGATGCTCCCATCAAGTCG
>JAZUKS010000016.1:0-4429 GCA_045643405.1 Bacteroidaceae bacterium
AATCTCGATGGTGAAGGTGAGGCGTTCGTAGGTCTCGGCAGGCACCTCCCTGAACGTGGCGTGAAGACATCGAGGCAGCCCCGGCAAGTGAATAATGATGAGTGATCAACGACACTTGAATGAACAGTTGACGCCCCGAACGCCGAGTGGCGGCCACCCTTTCGGGCAGCCGCCACTCATGCAAGTTTTGATTTCCGACGTTGGCTTCGTCTTATATCCTCGCAGAAAGCACAACCTATCGTGCTACTGTGAACGACAGCCTACTATCTCCAGCCCGCGCGCTAGTGATACTTGTCGTAGGCTTCCTTCATGTAGGGAAGATCGAATAGGCAGGCCCCGCACCAGCTGGCCCAGTAGTCCATGAAGGTGCAGTCGTGGCCCGGGATGATGTCGGAAAGACTTATCGACTATTCGATAGATTCATAGCAACTTAAACCGAATGGTTGCTATAATATTACGGGGGCGCAGTTGTGACGTCTGAGTGTATATGTCCAGGCCACTGTAGTTGACGCGTGTGTACTGACGCTGATCAAAAAGGTTGTTAAGTTGCAGTTCGAGGTCAACAAGTTTCAGTTTTAGTTTTATGCCAGCATCGCCGAACCAGGCATGGTGGTTGGTGACGGTGAGGTTGTTGTAGTTGTCCTCGACAGCCAATGTGAGGGTGAGCTTCTGCGTTGGATAGATGCTCATGGATAGACGCTGGGTGTTGCTGCGTACAGTTGTCGAAGCATCCTGATTATCTATCGTGTAACTGCGGCTGTTAGCAAATCCGCTACTATAAACGATGCCTATACATTCGAAAGGACTGAACGAGAGCGAGCCACCGAAGCTGAACGACTGGGCATTGAACTGATAGAGGTTGTCGACAATAAGTCGTTCGCTCTTGGAGAGGTTGTAACCGCCGAACACCCTGACTGTTGAACGCAGGAAGTCGAAGCCTTTGCTTGCTTCTCCGTTCACACCATAGTTATCAGCAACAGTAGGCTGATCAACGGCTTGTATCACACTGGTTCCGCCATCGTAAGTATAGCCATAAATCTGATTGTCATGACTGCGCCGAAAGTTGAAGCCGATGTTGGCAAAGAGTGCCTGAAGGGCGTTGCGATAGCGAAGACTTGCATTGGCACCATAGTTCTTAGTCTCAGATAGTTGTTCCACATATGAACGCTGGAACGAACGATAGTTGGACATGATGTAGCCTGAATAGATGCCGCCTGGGTCGCCCAACGTCTTAGAGTAGCTTGCACCAGATGTGAGGCTCAAATCACGAGTTATGTCCCACCACATATTCATCGATGGATAGAAGAGCAGATGCGTGTAACTGTGTCTGTCATCTCTGATGCGGTCCTCAAGCGACTGACTGTATAGGGCAAGAGGCAGGCCAAGTGTAATGCTGATGTTACGCATTTCATACTTGTATGACTGGGAGAGAGTTGCAGAATATGTATTGTACCATAGGTCGTTCTGCAAAGAGCCTGGTAGCATGTTGACAGAGGAGTTCGGTGAGCCGTAGAGGTCAGTTACCATTCCGTGCAAGTTGGCTGATGCATTAATGCCATAGCTGAATGTGAAATAATCGCCAACATGCAGATTATAGTCAGTATTGAAGCGCCCTGCTATATGACGCGATGTTACATCCTGTGTGTGAGTCGTCTGTACGCCTTCTTGCAATGAATCTATTTCTGCATTAAGTGTGTTTGGGCGTTGAGCATAACCTGCAGAGAAATGGAGGTTGAAACTATTCTTGCCTATGTTCTTTATTGTATTGAATGTGTTGGAAATTGAAAGTTCTGGTCGGTCGAAATGCTGACGCACTCGCTCGTTTCCATAGTTTACTGGCATAGCACCAGTGCTCTCCGATGATGTCAAGCCTTCCACACAGTCTGAATTCCAATCAGTATCGAACTTCATTACATTGGTAATGAATCCATCAAAGGCATTCTTTGTGTAGCGTGCCTGGATGTTCAGGTTGTTAATCTTCGTTTCGCTTGTCAGGGTCTCCTTTGTCAGTAGTCGGTTGTCATCGCTGATGAATTGATCGGAAACACTATTACCTTCCTGACGAATGTTATCATTATGGTACGCCACATTCACACCAACCTCGTGGTCATTCTTGAATTTTTCCAGATGGTTCATGGTAAGGATGTGAGAATGATTATCGAAGGTTCTCTTTTGTGGAAGTCCCGAACCGCTTGGCAATATAGCTCCTATTGGACAGAACGGAAAGAGTCCAACGCTGTTAATGCCAGAATAGTGCTCCGTCAGTTCCTTTGAAACATCGTCACCCGTGTTATTACCTTTATATAATGTCATGTTTTGACGAGAATTTGTGAAGTACATTTCCACCAGCTCGCCTGTCCAAAGCGGATTTTGGCCGATGACGGTGTTGTCACCATCCACCGCGCGAGTCCCCAAGCCCCAGCCTCCTGCCTGTTGAGCACCAGCACCAAGCATCATGTTTATTGCCACCGTTCCTTTGGCAGAATCCTTCAGTTTCAGATTGATAGCCACATCATCGGTCAGTTCTTTGCCTTGCAGCATCTTCACTGGCTGATGGTTTTCAAGCACCTGTACAGAGGCCACATCGGAAGCATTGATATTGTTCGTTGCCAGACCATAACGACCTTGCAGCAAATTCATTTCCTCTACATAGAACTCCTTAATATCCTTGCCATTGTATTTAATGCCTCCACTTTCTGACACTTCAATTCCTGGCATACGTTTTAGTACATCGCCGATAACCCGGTCGCCTTGCTTTTGGTAAGCTCCAACGAGATAACTGATGGTGTCACCTTCCTGCCTTATCTTCTGTGCCTTTATACTCACCTCCTCAAGTTCCGTAATCTCCTCCTTTACGGTAAAGTTGAGCTGCTGACTGCGGTTGGCAACCAAAAGCGTCTGAGTGCCAATACCGAGTCCTGAGACGGTGACAGTCACGGAATCGGCATTAGCTTTGAACTCCAGTTCATAATAGCCCTTTTCATCCGTATCGGCGTAAGCAATCATGCTGCCACTACCCTTAGGCGAAACGGTCACAAAAGCATCCTCAGCCTTGCCCTGATCATCGAGTACCGTTCCTTGTATGACAGCCTGCGCGGTGGCACTACTTATAGTTGCTCCTACAAGAAGGAGAAAAAGGGCGATTTTTTTGACCATGGCAATAATAATGGTGATATAGTCTTTATTGAGCTCATCTTAAACTGGGCTCAACTATTTATTCCTTTTCCACAGGTTCGAAGACTTTCTTTTTAGGGGTTTGTTGGTCCTCAAGACTTGTCCACCCGATTGCTTCCCAATAGTCTTCGTTATACAGCTTTTGTCGTTTCCAAATGCTTTCGCGAGTTGATTTTGGATATAGATTGTCTGGGTACTGTGTTATTTCAAATGAACCATTTTCTATGGCTACTGCTTCCCATACATAGATTTTCTCAACATCTTGAACTTTCAAAATACAGCCAGGCAGACCGCCGAACTTCCAAGGGCCTCCCATGATAGGTACATCGGTGGCAAACCAAGCCTCAAAGTCGCGACCCCGGAAATGACATTTTGCCTTTTGGCAGTTGTGCTCAAGGATTGTTTGATGTTCGTCAACCAATTCCCACTTCATGAGTGGCCATTCTTCCGTATATTGTCCGTTTTCGCGCTCTGCATAAAGTGGAAAGCACGCGTACTCCGTCATCTGTTTGCCGCGGATGATATACTCCGAAAAAACCAATTCACTCCAATTGTCATTATAATCTTTTCGCCCTCCCATGAACATATCCTTTGGTGCAGGACCATTGTATTTTTTCATCTTCATCCATTCTTTGAGTTTCTTATCAGAAATGGAAAGGAACTCACTGCTATACTTTTTAACATTCTTGCCTACCTCCAGTTTGCCAAGATCGACATAGGTATTTTCGTCTCTAATGTCTTTGGCGTTCAGTGCATAGAGTACGCGAAGATTCGCATGGTCAATATCAATGCATTCATTAAATCCACGCTTTTCGCGTCTTGGAGTACGTCCATTTTCCTTAGGTTGAGCACATACGATGCACGAGCAGAATGCAAGTGCTATAAGTAAAAGATTTCGTTTCATGATTGTAAATTTATATACTTTCAGCGGCAAATTTACACCCTTTTTCCCGTTGCACCTACTAAAACGTTAGTTTTTTCACTCATCAAGCAGGATTTTAACCTATTTTGTTAGTTGGAAAGGCCTTTTTATCCTGCTTCCACAATGATACACCTTTTACTCCCGTTCCCCGTCTGGAACTTTGGCAATACCGGGCGAGAGGGTGAGGGCGTTGATCGTTACGGTTGACGTCGGGAGGGAAAAAGATGAACGGTTAACGCCCCAAAAGCCGAGCGGCGGCCACCCTTTCGGCCACCCGCCACTCATGCAAGTTTTGATTTCCGACGTTGGCTTCGTCTTATATCCTCGCAGAAA
>JAZUKS010000017.1:0-2535 GCA_045643405.1 Bacteroidaceae bacterium
CCACATTTTCCCCATCCATTCCCAAATCTGCAACGCCCCCACCGCCTCATTCCCAAATCCGTCAAAAATAAACGAATGAATGGCTTGCAAAGCGTATTGCAAACCATTCATTCGTTATGGGGAGAGGAGAACTGCCCTCCGTGTTATCTTTGGATCATACCAGCCTCTTCTATCCTCCTCTTATACACATTCAGGACTTGGGCGCGCTCCCTGGGTAGGGCAGGGATATGCACTATCAGGTTATTCGGCAAGCACCGCGCGTACAGAGTAGCTGTAGCGACGTTTGGCGTCCCACATGTTCGCACCGTACGTGTACTGTCCGAAGTACATGTAGTACGCGTAGTCGTTTTTAGGCGTAGAAGACCAGTAGCTGCACAACTGACCCTGTTGTTGGACTCCATCTTCATATTCTTCGAGGAAGCCAGCAGCAGGAAGGAAAATGCTGTTAGAAGCGTAATCGCCTTTGCCAGTGTAGATTCTACCCTTTACGCCAGATTCATTGTAGTTGGTTGTCCATGCTAAATCGCAGTTGGCATTAAGAGCATCAAGCTCATCCTTTGTCGGCATGCGCCATGCGCTGCCCCAAAGCTTGGTTGCGGTGTCATCGTCGCCAGTTAGGGCATCGGTACCGTCGTTATACGCACCATTTGGATCCTTGTCTATGCTGCCGCCCCAGCAGTAAAGGCCACCGAAGCTCTCTGCCTGGCCGTCTGTTACACCAACGTTATACTCAGCAAACTTAGGACCACCAGCCCAAAGCTGCACCCAGCCTACGTTAACATCGTTGCCGCCGATTGTTGCCACGGCTATACCAGTTGTTGCAGGTGCTTCTTCAAACACTACGTAGTAATCCGAGCCATAGTATGTTTCTACTGGAGTATCCTGGCCATTCTTCATGACCTTCATGACCTGGGCGCTCATGCTCATGCTGCAAACGAGGGCTATGAGCGAGAATAATATCTTTTTCATATTGTATGTTCTTTTGTTTTGTTCGTTAAACTATTGTAATATATATTTTATTCGTTCCACATGATATCGTGGATAAGGTTTTCAAGGTCTTCGTCAAAGTCATTTTCTTTTGCGTGCATGGTACCGGTAGTGCCATCACCGAAGCCTGTACTTGTACAGATAATCTCGGAAGAATCAACATTGATAACCTCCACCTTTGGTGCCGTATATTGCTTTTTCATATTCTTGTCCGTTTATTTGATTATCTGACCTGCAACGTTGTACTTCACGCCGTTCTTGATGATCACGATGTTGCCATTCTCCATTATCTTAGCATTGCGTGCAGAGGTCTTGCTTGCTACGCTGTCAATGCCTGTAGCCTCGTCAGCGAAGACGATGCGCATCTTTGATGCCGATGCCTTTTCGTGAACAAGGTATGCACGGTTGTGGATGAATGCATCACCATCGTATGAGAGGAACAGATTGCCATCGCCAAGAGCCCATGTGTTATCTCCCTTAGCAGCCAATGTGCCGTCAGCGTTTGTTGTTGCCAACAGGTTGTTGCCTGTAACATCAGCATCTGAACCAGAAGTGGCAACAGGCAGATTGACCTTCGCTCCAGCTGTCGCGCCATGGAGCATTACACCAGTACCAGCAGGGATGTTGCCCTCAAGGGCTGTGAGGGTGATGAGTTCACCGTCGACTGCAGCCTTTAGGCTGTCACACCACTGGTAGCAATGAACGAAGGATCCTTTGCAGAGAAGGTTGCATAGCCCTCGTCGTTGAGGTTGACGCGCACAAAAGCATCGTAGCTGACTGTTAACTTTGCTCCATCCTGCAATGGAACACTGACTACGGGAGTTTCTCCTCCCTCAGCGAAGAGGCATGCATTCATCACACCCTCTACTTGCTGATACTTGACGGTAGGCTGCTCTGAGAACAGATAGTAGGTCTTCTGCGTTCCGTTATCTACAAGAACGCCAGTGTAACCATCTGCATAGCTTGGAGCAAATGCCGCTACCGACAAGATGAAAGAAAGTAATAACTTCTTCATTTTTGTAGTGTATTAATTGTTAGTAAAGTTATAATTGTATATAATGTTTATTCACGCAAAAAGCCTACTACCGGCACTCACGTAGAGTGCCCGTAGCAGGCTGTATAACTCGATATAATCGACTGAAATTAAATTGCTTGCATACCCCCCCCTGTAACATGCAAAGAACGCTCGGGAGCCATGGAAATGGCCTCTGTGCGGAGTGTGTATGTGAGGTAGATGCGAGACATTATTGTTTATGATTTGGGAAGAGAGATTATGCTGTAATTTCAATGAAATTAAGGCACGAATACCTCATTTCGGTGCAAAGATACGCATTTTTTTGAAAAACAATGCCATTGGGGTGATTTTTTTTGTACTTCAGGCAATGCGGAGTGAGATTAGGCAAATGAATTAGGCCTCGGATGGGGCTTCGGTGGGGTGGGTGATGGGGTCGAGAGGTTCGGTGGTGTCGGAAGAGGAAGATGTCGGCAAGGTTGACGCTATGGGTCTTGTGCATTTTCAATAACCACGTTGAGTCGGTAGGAAGAAAG
>JAZUKS010000018.1:0-38254 GCA_045643405.1 Bacteroidaceae bacterium
CCAACAACCAATTGGCCAACCAGAAGCCTCATTGGATTGATTTCAATGCAGGATGCCTGCTTACGGGTACATCATGGGAAGAAGCTACACAGCAACTACTTCAGTTGGGTATCGATACCGCTAATGGAAAAGCATCTTGCAATGAGCAGAGTGGATATCATGAGATTGCTATATGGAAAAATGGCGTAACACTGTAATATCCATAAATAACCCATTTAGGAATATCTAAAGAAGATAAGATTCCAAATCGTATAACATAACAATATTCATTAACAAACTAACAGAATTACATCATGACAAAAAAGATTTTTGCCGTAGCATTGGTTTCAAGTTGCTTCTTCGCAACCAGTTGTAACAAAGCAGCCAACCAAGACGGAGCAACTTCAAAAGAAGATGCAAGAGACTCTATTGCTATCATTGACGAACCCAAGTTGGAAGAAACCGAGGAAAATACCGATTTCAACGCATGGCCTTGGGACTTCCCTCAGGCAATCAGCAACGAAGCACAAGTTGGAGACTATGCATTGTCATGCTTCACCTTCTACCCCAATGCCCTCGAAAAGAAAAAGGATTTGCTCAACGAGACGCTCATCTACTACTCAGAGAAGATTACTGCCGTTGAAAACGAAACTATCACAATGTCGCATTTTGGTGACGATGTAAAAATGCCTAATGCACTTGTCATTCCTATTCCTGCTGGCCAGAAGGCAAAAAAAGGTGATATTGTACTTACATGGTGGCAGAGCGGTTCGGGTTTGCAACGCGCAATCGTAACAGATGCCTCTAACCCCGAAGAACCTAAGGTGTGCTACTTAGACCTGGGATGGGAAGAGGACGGTTCAGGTTTTGCACAGAAACACAAGGACGAGCAACTTAAGCCCAACACGTTCAAGGTGCTGAGTGACAAATGGGAAGCAGGTGCTCAGATAGTTGCGAAAACAGACAATTACAAATGCGGAACCATTGTTGCTCTGACCGAGGACAAAGTACTCGTATTAGGATTTGCAGACAAACTCAAAGTATATAACAGAGCAGATTGCGTGCTTATCCCCGCAAAGGAGAGCATCAATAAAGGCGACAAGGTATATGCCGAATGGGTTGGAAGCTTCAAAGAAGGTTACAAAGTATTGTCCGTGGACAAAGCAAATGGACGCGTGAAAGTTCAGCAAGATGGTAGCAACTCCGAATACAAGAGCATCTACGAGGTAACCAAAGCCATCAAGTAAATACAAACAAACAACTAAGAATCACCCCAATCATATGGTACAGACTATGTGATTGGGGTATTTTTTCCTCCTTGGAAAAAGTTCGTATATTTGCAGTAAAAGATGAGTGTTTTATACGATTTATGTAATCAACCAACTTATACTATGCTGAGTTTTGAGCATAAAAAAAGTCGGCTGTCTCCCGACAGCCGAAATCCCATGAAACATTAAATATAATTTAAATCGGATATTGATAATGCAAAGGTAAGCATTTTGTGCAAAACCACAAAACATTTGTAGAAAAATAGCACAAAAAAGAGCAAATATGCCAAGAAAAATGACTATAAATGCATTTTTTGAAAGGAACAATCTTACTTAGTTATTCCTTGATAAGTGCGCTGTACTTCCTCATAACTTTGAAGATTGCCAATGTCATAACGCTGACCGGGCATCTCCATAGCATGAACTGGAGTCTGGGTACAAAGCCATGCAATGTAACTTCCTGGCGCATCAGTACCGCAACCCGAAGCAATGCCTTTCTTTACCAGCTGGGCATCCTGACGGGTATAGTAGTAGAAAGGAGGACAACACCAATTTGACTTGGGATTTGCTGGTTTCTCTTCCATATCAAGAATCTTATCATTCTCATCAATGGTTACTACACCACACTTAACAAGGCGTTCGGCACGACCTTCATAGTAACGCATGATGCAACTACTTTGTTTTTCAACAGCATAATGTACAAAACGTTGCAGACTAAAGTCCAGCACATTGTCACCAGCAATGACGAGCATATCATCATCCAACTGCAGTTTATCAATAGCATATTGAATATCGCAAACTGCACCAAGACGCGTCTCATTGGTTGAGGTGCCATCATCTACAACGGTTATTTTCTGACTCTTGGCACTACCCCACTCCTCAAAGAAATGAGCAAAACGATGATTGGAAATAACGACAAACTCATCTACCAAACCAGCACCATCAATATCATCGATAAGCCAGTCAAGGATGGTTTTATCACCGACCCTCAATAAGGGTTTGGGGAAATTCTCAGTCAAAGGGTACAGGCGTGTTGCGTAGCCTGCAGCTAATATCAAACACTTCATAATTATAGGATTGAGGATTAAGAACACTCGCTTCATCGCTTGCTACACATCCCCCATAATAGGGAAAGGGGGCAAGAACAATGAGAGGAATGAATTAAGGATTAATAATGAGGGGTTAACTCTGGAACATTACACCATCGGAACTATCGCAGATGTGAACAGAATACTTTCCACGTAATTCTGGGAATTCTGCCAGATATTCTTCGCCAACCTTCTGACGAATGCTGTCTGCATACGAAGGGTCGATAAGAGCCATACAGCAACCCTTGAAGCCTGCTCCGCTAAAGCGACCTCCATAAACACCATCAGTATGCGTCATAATCTCGTAGAGTTTCTTGAGTTCTGGAGAACCGGTTTCCCAATTGTAGATACTGCTGTGTCCACTTTCAAAACTAAGACGTCCATACTCTTCGATATCACCACGGCGCCAAGCCTCGGCACCCAACTGTACACGGTCAAACTCAGTAAACCAATGCTCTGCACGTAATTGCCAATTTCTGGGAAGACGATCACGGTATTCATCGTACACGCTACGAGGAATATCGCGCATATTGGTTTCGTGGAACTTGCCATACTCCATCCCGGCATAAGCTGCCAAAGCATATGCCGCCGAACGACACTCGTCAACTCGCATATTAAACTTACTGCCTGCCAGGGTACGCTCTACACCACTGAAGAAGATGGCAATCTTATAGGGTTTCATAGCGGGGTTCGTAGGAATCAGTTCATACTCATCTGTCTTTGTGTCGAGATAAAGCAAATGATTGGCACGCGAATACATCTCACAACTCTGGTCCAACTTACCACTGTTAACACCGACGTAATCGTTTTCTGCACCCACACTCATCATAATAAGTTCAAGAGGTTCAGGATGAACGTCATTGACATCACAAAGAGCCTTGAGATAAACCAGAACAACTGCAGCCGAGCTACTCAAACCACCAATAGGAAGCGACCCTTCGATAACACCACTCAAACCACAATGAAGAGGATATTTCTCTGCCAGTTTCAATGTTGCACCACGCAGGTAATCTGCCCAGTCATCCTGCTTGTACTTGGGGACTTCACGAACATGCCACTGTGCTCGCTTGCCAAACTGCAACGAACACAACTCTACAACACCATTATTCTTGACGTTATAGGCAATGTGAATACCCTTGTCAATGGCCAAACCCGTAATCTTTCCTAAATTATGGTCACTGTGTGCACCAATAGGACAGATACGATAGGGACAAAAAGCCAATCGCTCGGGGGCACGTTTGTAAATCTCAAAGAATTTGTCTTGACAAAGCATGGTGTTTGAAATTTAAGTATAAAGGTATAAGAGTTGGAATTTACTTCTATACCAAATTAATAATGAGGGATAGAACAACCGACAAGAGTTGAAAATATTTCGTTATATTTTCAAAAATGAGAGTTTAGAGTTAAGAGGAAACCTGCAAATAGCAATATAGTTCGCACCTCTAAACCCTAAACTTTCAAATATATTCGTTACTCAGAATTATTCTTCGCGAAGATCAACCTTGAGCTGGAGTTCATCAAGCTGAGACTGATCAAGATAACCAGGAGCATCAAGCATCACGTCGCGACCAGAGTTATTCTTGGGGAATGCGATACAGTCACGGATACTATCAAGACCTGCAAAGAGACTGACAAAACGGTCAAGACCATAAGCCAAACCACCATGAGGAGGTGCACCAAACTTGAAGGCATTCATCAAGAAACCAAATTTAAGCTGTGCCTGCTCGGGTGTAAAGCCAAGAATCTCAAAAATCTTCTGCTGAAGTTTAGCATCGTGAATACGGATGCTACCACCACCAACTTCAACACCATTGATAACCATGTCGTAAGCATTAGCACGAACACTGGCAGGGTCGGTGTCAAGCAAGGGGATATCCTCGGGTTTGGGAGAGGTAAAAGGATGGTGCATAGCCATGAGGCGTTGCTCCTCGTCGCTCCACTCGTACATGGGGAAATCGATAACCCAAAGGCAAGAGAACTTGTTCTTATCGCGCAGGCCCATCTGACTACCCATCTCAAGACGCAACTCGCAAAGCTGCTTACGAACCTTCATTGCATCGTCGCCAGAAAGGATCAGGATAAGGTCGCCTGCCTTTGCTTCCATCTTTGCCTTGAGAACCTGAAGGGTTTCCTGATCATAGAACTTATCAACACTACTCTTAACAGAGCCATCCTCCTGAACACGTGCATACACAAGACCCTTTGCACCAATCTGAGGACGTTTAACAAACTCCGTCAACTGGTCAATCTGCTTGCGAGTAAGCACAGCCTGACCCTCGCAACAGATACCACCAATGTATGCAGCAGAATCGAATACGGTGAAACCCTCTGGGAAGATACTTTCCACCAATTCACGAGAGGCATTGTCTGGTTGCTGATTCTTGAGTTCTACGAACTTCATGCCAAAACGTGTATCAGGCTTATCGCTACCGTAATACTTCATGGCATCTGCCCATGTCATACGAGGAAGAGCAGGAATATCAATATTGAGAAGTGACTTGAAGAGATGACGGCTCATACCCTCAAACATCTGAAGTATATCCTCCTGTTCTACGAATGACATCTCACAATCTATCTGAGTGAACTCAGGCTGACGGTCAGCACGAAGATCCTCATCACGGAAACACTTGCAAATCTGGAAATAGCGATCAATACCTGCCACCATACAAAGTTGTTTCAATGTCTGAGGACTCTGGGGAAGAGCATAGAACTGACCAGGATTCATGCGTGAAGGCACAACGAAGTCGCGAGCACCCTCGGGAGTACTATTGACAAGGATGGGAGTTTCAATCTCCAAGAAGCCTTGCTCATCAAGATAACGACGAACCTCGAAGGCAAACTTATGACGCAACTGAAGATTGCTGCGAACAGGATTACGACGGATATCAAGATAACGATACTTCATGCGAAGATCATCACCACCATCGCTCTGGTCTTCGATAGTAAAGGGGGGAGTAAGACTCTCGTTGAGCACATTCATCGTCTTTACGAGAATCTCAATATCACCTGTAGGCAGGTTGGGGTTCTTATTACTACGCTCGCTAACCTCACCAGTTACCTGAATGACAAACTCACGTCCCAAACGATTGGCCTGCTCGCAAAGCTGAGCATCGTACTCGTCATTGAAAACCAACTGAGTAATACCATAACGGTCACGGAGGTCAACAAAAGTCATACCACCAAATTTACGGGTACGCTGTACCCAACCGGCAAGCGTAACGGTAGTGCCTGCATCAGAAAGACGCAACTCACCATTTGTTTTTGTTCTATACATAGTCTTTTATTATATTATTTTCCGTACAAAGTTACAAAAAAATCATTATTGAAATATGTTTTTTAACGCAGATTACGCATATTTCGTAGATTTTTCCTCAATAGCTTACAATATTAAAGCGAAAGAGAGAAGTTAATCTATAAAATATGCGTAATCTGCTACTACACGCAAGTTAATCGACCAGTCACATACTAATGATTGACGGAATAAAACAAGGCATAAATGAAAACAAATACCAGCGTTGTGGAAAATGAAATCGTGACAAGATGGGCATCATCTTTTAGGACTCCCGAAGAAGAATACGCACTACTAAAGTACATGCGTGATACTGACATACGCGAACGCAGGTAACGATAAAGATAGTACATCAAGACGCCACATAAGATACCCCATATCATACCACATAAAATGTCGCCAGGATAGTGCACTCCAAGATAGATGCGCGAATAACTAGTGAATATAGCATATAAAACCATGGAGAAAGTAACCCAGCGATAACGTATTACCAGCGAAATGAATGTGCAAATGGCAAAACCATTGGCTGCGTGCGATGAAAAGAATCCGTACAATCCGCCACGATAACCATCAACCACATCAACAAGTCCTTCAAGGTCTGGTTCGTGTGTGGGACGGAAACGATGGACGAGCGGTTTGCAGATACCACTTGCACCTTGATCGGCCAAAAGGATGGCTAGACCCAACATAAAGATAATGAGCATCAAATGACGTACATCGTAACTGCGAATCAGCACAACAAGCAATGCTAAATAGAACACAATCCAGGTGCCTACTGTAGTAATAGACATCCAAATGCCGTCCCAATACACGGAATCACTTCCATTTAATGCCAACAGCAACTTCTGGTCAAGGTTTACAAGCGTTTCAAGCACGGTTTTATATTTAAAAATGAATAGTCTGTAATGAAAGCCTTCTTCAACAGTAGCGCCGCCCAAATATGTTTGATCCTTCTCAAGATAGAAAGCATTCTGCTAACAACGACTATAGGTTAGTAATTTATAATTTAACTTTTGAATAAATTGAGGATTACGAATCAAGGAACACACTCAGATGATTTCAACAACCTTTGCAGGTATCCATCCCTCTTTGCCGTCAGAAAGTCGAATTTGGTACCAATCCTGCATGCTCTGGTCGATAATCTTCATAGCAGTACCCGCATGCAGAAGGAACAAATCCGTACCAGCATCAGTGGGGGTACTCTTGACTGCCGCAGCACTCTCAATGACGACTGCACCATCACGATTCTGCTGGCGACTGCGCTGGTTGATAGCAAACACATTGCTCATCACAACAAAAAACAGCAAGAGCAGAGCGCAATAAAAACCGCATTTACGCAACACCATACGTTGTCCAAAGAAGTATAGCAGAAGTGATACCATCATTAAAGCAAAGAACACGATACCCATCCATATCCACGCATTGACACTCATCATATTCAACAAAGAATGATACCAACGGACAAAGAAAAGTTCCTCTTCCGGAACGATCTTATCTACCGTCTTACTTCTTGCCATCTGCAGATTGTTGCGCAAATCGGAATCACCAGGATTAAGCAAATAAGCGCGTTCATACCACAATATTGATTGTGCGATATCGTCCAAACGATAATAGCAATTTCCTAAGTTATAATAAACATCCGCACTTTCTCCATCCTTTATAATTTCCTTATAAATAGGTATTGCCTCTTCATAACGTTCAAGCGAATAAGCTTTGTCTGCTTTTGCCTTCAATGCATGCACATCGCCATCTGCCTTAGCAGTGAGCGCAAATATGGAGCAAATGATATAGAGAATAAGATTTTTCATCTGAATATTCGTATTATCAATTATTATTTAGCGAATTTTCTCATCTAATTGTGTGATAACTTCTGCAGCATTACTGAAAAGATGTTCCATCGTAGTAGCGGGATCGCCAGGAGCAAAACGGGCAAACTCACACTCGCTCAGCAAATGAAGGAATTTCTCTATCGTTTCTTCATCTACACCACGTTGCTGTAATTTATCACTCACATTATCCTTATTTAAGTCGGTCAAAGGCAACGAGAGTTTGTCTGCCACATACCCCCACATAGCGCGCATCACCTCATCATAGAAGGGTTCTGCCTTGCCTGCCTCAAGCAACTTCGACGCATTGCGAAGGCGCTTTGCTGCTGCCTTACCAGCCTTACGGCCACGCTTGCCAACAAAATCTGCATTTGACTTAGCAAAACGTCGGAACACAAACATAGCAACTCCGAACAAAAGCAACAAAATGATGTAACTCAGCCAATGAACCGTACTGCCGAACATACTATCGCCAGGTTGTTTCAACTCAACATCACCTTGCTTGATGTAACGGATATCATTTGCCAATTCCTTCAGTTCCTCTTGTTGCACGGTATTGTGTGCTGTTTCAACACCCTTGGCAACACCTAAAGTAAACTCATCAGTCTTAAGCGTCTTATATTGCTTGCTTTCCGTATCAAAATAACAGAACTCAACAGCAGGAATGGTATACTTTCCTCCATGATGGGGTACTGCCACATATTCGTATGTTACCTTACCCGTAGTTCCATTTGTTGTCAGTTTGGTATTCTGAGTAGTCTTAGGATCATACTGTTCAAAATCCTTGGGCCACTGAACAACAGGGGCATTGATAAGTTTAATGTTACCCGTACCATTAATATGAAGCGTCAAGGTTGTAGCATCGTTAGCATCAACCTGCTCAGGAGAAAGCTTTGCAGAAACAGTAAATCCCTTGCCCACTGCTCCACTGAAATTCTCGGGTTTTGCGGGTAGTGCATCAACCTGAATTTCAACGGCAGGAGCACGAACAATCTTCTTGACACGTTGCATGATGCTTCCACCGCCAAAGAAGGCATCAAAGGGATCGACGTTGCGATCCTGGGTTACAACATCTGCTTCGTAATCGATAGAAGGAATCGTCAACTTACCAGTCTTTTGTGGGAAAAGCACATACTGCTTCCAAACAACGGTACCATAATTGGCATTCCCTACCCTTTCCATGGTAAAGCTCTTCTGCTGAGGAAGTTCTATCTCCTGTACATGAAAACCATCCAGCTGAGGCATCTCACCAGCCAACTGTTCAACAGTCACAAGTGAATACAACTTGTATGTCAGAAGTATCGCCTCCTGTTCAAATACATGCTTTTTACTCGCGGTGACAGAGAAATACAAGTCTTTTGCACCAATACGCTCGTCGCTCGAAGGTGTATGCATCCTTCCGTTACGTCCACTACTCTGTTGTGAACCGCCATATCCCTGATTGCCATAACCACCTTGCTGACTTTGCGAAGGAGCAGAACTTGCGGGAAGTACTTCAATCTTAGCAGTGCCGCTCTTTACCTTTTGACCACCACTATTCAAAGATGCGGAAGGCAAGGTAAAAGTACCTTCTTTTACAGGCGCCAGAGTATATGTAAAGGTTGTACTGCTACTTTGACTAGTCTGTCCATTGATGATACGCACACTGCTACTGGTACTGATACTCGGACCAAACAACAGATCAAATCCATCAAAGTCTCCATCCAACTGTATGCGATCAAAATCAGTGTTATTCAGAGTGTATGACACCCTGATTCTTCTTCCCACCTCTGCTTGCGACGGAGCTTGTATCGATAGTTTCTGCGCCCATACTGATGCCGTACTGAATACGACAAACATAAATAGCAAGGCACGTTTCATGTAATGTATCATAGTGTAAGTTATCAACTTATTATTTATCATATACAATATATTATACCAAGAGAATCTTACCAGTTCTTCTGCAACCTACGAGGACCAGCCTGCTGCTGCTCTTGTTCTTCCTTGCGTTGGTTGTAACGATTCAAACGGTCTTGTGTCTGACGCTCGTTCTGCATAGCCGCATTCAACATCTGCTCAGCAGCCTCCTTACTCAACTCATTCTGTTTGGGCTGCTGTTGTTGCTGTTGTTGCTGGTTCTCCTTTTGATCTTGCTGACCTTGTTGGTTCTGCTTGTTCTGATCCTGCTGGTCTTTATTCTGATCTTGATTCTGGTCCTGGTTCTGCTGGTTGTCGCCATTCTGATCCTTCTGCTGATCGTCCTGACCATCACCACCACCTCCTCCACCATTGGAGTCATCATTGTTTTCGTCATTCTTCAACTGATACTGACAAAGTGCAAGATTGTATCGGGTTTCATCATCATAAGGATTGTTACGAAGTGACTCCTTATAGGCCTCGATAGCAGGAGCAAACTGCTTGTTCTTCTGCAAGACTACACCCATATTATGACATATTTTTGCCAAGCGCTGGGGATTCTTCTCATTCTGCTGCGCCTTCTTGAATGCTTCGAGCGACATGCTGTCATTTCCTTGCATCAGATAGGCATCACCTTCGTTATAATACGCACGCGAAGAGGTGGAATCCATAGTCAAGGCCTTTTGATAGTTAGTCAAGGCATTATCCAATGCTGTGGTATCAGTTTCAGCCTGTCGATAGAAACGATTACCACGACGAATGAAATCACGTTCGCTATTCTGTCCGCACGAAACAAGAAACAGAGAGAATACAAGTAAAAGCATCGAAACCTTATCCTTGAACAAATGAATATTCTTGAAAAGATGATTCTCACGAGTCAGAATCAACACATCAATGATAAGCAACACCAAACCTAGCAACAGGAATACCTGGTACTTCTCATTATACTCACTGAACATGGATGCTTCAAGTTTCGTCTTAGCAAGTTTGTCAATTTCTTTATTAAGCGCGTCCTGAGCAGAACTGCTGTTGTCAACATAAATATAGGCACCCTTACCAGCTTGAGCAATCTCTCTACACATCTGTTCGTTTAACTTACTGTTTACATACTCACCTCGTTCGTCAATCATATACTGTGTGCTTCCTGGAATGGGAATTTTGGCACCCTGAGGACTACCTACACCTAACACAAAGACATGAACACCCTTTTCGGCAGCTTGCTTGGCAGCTTCAATAGCACCTCCCTCATTATCCTCACCATCTGTAATGATAAAGATAGCTCGATTTACATCCTCACGTTGTGTAAAACTGCGCATTGACAGATCTATGGCACGTGCGATATCTGTTCCCTGTAAGGTTATCATCGAAGGATTAATCTGATCAAGGAACATCTTGGCACTTACAAAATCACTTGTAATAGGCAACTGGATAAATGCGTCACCAGCGAAGATAACCATACCCATTTGATTGTCTATCATCTCTGTCATCATATTAGATATCAAGCGCTTTGACTTATCTAAGCGAGAAGGATGCACATCTTGCGCCAACATTGAGTTACTGACATCAAGAGCAACCATGGCTTCAATACCATAACGTTCACGCTCACTTTGCTTAGTACCATTTTGGGGACGAGCCAAAGCTACCATCAGCAAAGAAAAACCTGCCATGCACAACCCGAATTTCAAATTAGGACGTACATTGCTTACATCCACCAACAATTGCTTTACCAATGAGATATCGCCATAGCGCTGTAAACGCTTTTTGCGACGTATGCGAGCAACCACAAACAAGGCGGTGTAGAGAATTAACAAACCACCTAAAATGTAGAGGTATATAGGATTTGCAAAACGAAACATATCTATTTATTCCATTAATGACAACATCATTCAAATAATCACTTCACAACGTATTGCACTAAGGCAACTTATTCAACACAGTTGAACGCAACAACAACTCTAAAGCAAGAGCAATAACAGCAATCAAGAGGAAGGGGAAGAATTCTTCACTATGCGTGTCAAACTTATTGACCTGCATCTTGGTCTTCTCTAACTTGTCAATCTCCTGATAAACCTCGTGCAGAGATTTATTGTCTGTTGCACGGAAAAAGAGTCCGTCTGTAATACTGGCAATGTGTTTCAACGTCTTGGTATCAATCTCGACTGGCACATTGATGTACTGTGTATACCCGGCCACTTTCATAGGATAACGAGCTGTTCCATTGGTACCTACACCAATAGTATATACACGCACGTCAAAACTCTTGGCAATATCTGCAGCTGTGAATGGAGAGATTTCACCACGGTTATTTGAACCATCAGTAAGCATGATGACAACCTTACTCTTTGCCTTGCTTGACTTTAATCGACTAACGGCATTGGCAATACCCATACCAATGGCAGTACCATCTTCAATCAAACCGGTTTCTGCCATGTCACACTCCATCTTGTTCAAAAGATTAAGAAGTACTGCATGATCGGTAGTCATGGGGCACTGAGTGTATGATTCACCAGCAAAGATGGTCAAACCGATATTGTCATTAGGACGTCCGTTGATGAACTCGACAGCAACTTCCTTGGCAGCTTCTATACGATTTGGCTTCAAGTCCTCTGCCAACATACTGGTACTGACGTCCATACAAAGCATGATATCTATACCTTCGATGTTCTTTTCACTCCACTCTCCTGTACTTTGCGGGCGAGCCAATGCAACAACTGAGGCCACAAAACAAACAATACGCAGAAGAAAGGGAGCATGAACCAAATACTCTTTCCAGGTATGATGGTAATGGCGGAAAGCGGCAGTACTGCTCACCTGCATAACAGGATCAATACGCTTATGTCTGATGATATACCATATAACGTATGGTATCACCAATATCAGCAAAAGAAAATATAGAGGATTTGCAAATGACATAGTATATTATCTAAATCTACATTAACTTAACAAATCTACCAAACGGATAATAATAAGCACAACTATTGCGATAATACCACACGAGCAGAGTCCAATCAGTACACGCAAAGTCCATTTCATACCAATACTGCGCATCTCCTCGGGAGTATAAGTTGGTTCCTCTGCCTTAGCATTAGGATCAACCTCTTGCTTAGTTTGATTGATATAATTGACCGCAGTTACCAGATTAGCATCGTTCTCGTTGACAAGGGTGCTATACTTGGCAAACTTAACAAGGTCGGCAGTCTCAAACAACTGGCGAAGTTCATTGAGAGCTTCCTCATCGTTCTCTTCCATCAACCGCTCGATAATCTCGGTAGAAGTCATATCCATTGCACGGAAACCGTAACGTTCCTGAATATAATTTCGAAGAGTATCGGTAAGCTGAGTATAATATTCCTTACTGTCCTCAGATGCCCAAGTCTTCTCCTCCTTGATACGTTCAATCTCCTTCATCGCAACCTGATGAGGTGGCAATTTGGCTTTATGACGGATAATACGAATGATGGGATTACCCTGCTTCAACCATACCAACATCACAAAGGTTAAAATCATCAACAAGATGACAAGCAAAGAACCATAAACAACATTTGCCCAATCATCCCATGAGAAGGGAGCATCTTCAATGTCCTTTGGGGGGAAGAACTGATCAACATGTACTGTATCAACTGGTACCGTATACACACGCAGAGCTAATGCCTTTGACTTGTAATGAGTGGTGTCAATCATGACTTCCATAGGAGGAAGGTAGTACAAGGCTGAGTCGAACGAGGTAATAATGTATCGTTGCGTAAGTTGCATACGTTTACCCTCATTCAGCATCTGTGTATCAAGAGGACAAACCTTGATAACTTCCACGCCTTTGGTCAGCATACTACGGTCGCTCAAAGGAGGGAATACTACTTGTTGCTTGGCATCACAGGTTACATCAAGTGTAATTCCCGTTTGCTGTCCAATCAGCAACTGTAGCGAATCTATCTTTATATCTACCGTACCTTGTCCCTTTGCAAACAATGTGCATAAACAGCAAACAATCAGCAGAATAATACTCTTAATCTTCATCAGTTGTTTAATATAAGAAATCAACTTCTTTGTGCAAACAAACTCATCAGAGCTTGAACATAATCCTGATCCGTACGTACGCTAACAGAATCAACGTTGCTACGGGTAAAGGTATCGCGAAGATATGTCTGACGTTCTTTCCACCAAGCAGACTGTGCTTGACGCACTTTCTTGTTACTGGTGTCAAGATAGCGTTCAAAACCAGTTTCTGCATCACGAACCTTGATCAATCCGATATTGGGAAGTTCTGCAATACGACGGTCATAAACCTGGATGGCAACCACATCATGCTTACGATTAGCAATGGTAAGAGGGGTTCGGAAATCCTTTGTATCCATAAAGTCGCTCAGCACGAAAGCAGTACAGCGACGTTTAATAACACGTGTCAGGTATTCCACGGCCTGTCCCACATCTGTACGCTGGCTTTCTGGCTTAAAATCGAGCAACTCTCGGATAATGAAAAGAATGTGCTTACGTCCTTTCTTTGGGGGAATAAACTTCTCGATATGATCGCTAAAGAAGACAACGCCAATCTTATCATTGTTTTGAATAGCGCTGAAAGCAAGCGTAGAAGCAATCTCCACCACCATGTCGCGCTTCATCTGCACCTGAGTACCAAAGTTCAAACTACCGCTGACATCGACGAGAAGCATCACGGTGAGTTCACGCTCCTCCTCAAACACCTTGATATAAGGCTTATTGAAACGGGCCGTAACGTTCCACTCAATATCGCGAATGTCATCGCCATACTGATACTCGCGCACCTCACTGAATGCCATACCACGTCCTTTGAAGGCCGAATGGTATTCACCTGCAAAGATGTTATTGGAAAGACCGCGAGTCTTAATCTCAATCTGGCGTACGCGTTTTAGTATTTCTGATGTTTCCATCAATCAATCTCGTTTAGAAAGTTAATCATCATCCGTAAATCTCAGTCAATACGGTCTTTTAACTTTTCACTTTAATTGCTCTTACTTTGAGCGGAACAAGGTTAGGGTACCTCAACCTTATTGATAATTTGACTAATAATGTCTTCGCTCGAAACATTATTGGCTTCTGCTTCATAGCTCAAACCAATACGATGGCGAAGTACATCATAAGCAACGGCGCGAACATCTTCGGGGATAACATAACCACGACGCTTGATGAAAGCGTATGCACGCGAAGCCAAAGCCAAGTTGATGCTGGCACGAGGTGAACCACCAAACTCGATGTAGCTCTTCAAGTCCTTCAAACCGTACTTTTCAGGATAACGGGTTGCAAAGACAATGTCTGCAATATACTGCTCAATCTTCTCGTCAAGGTAAACCTGACGAACAACCTCTCGAGCATCAAGGATGTCCTGTGTAGTAAGAATGGGGCGGATCTCCTTCTTAATCTCACCAGAGATATTGCTACGAATGATGCGCTTCTCATCCTCCAACTTGGGGTAGTCAATGATAACCTTCAACATAAAACGGTCAACCTGTGCCTCGGGCAGAGGATAGGTACCCTCCTGCTCTACGGGGTTCTGGGTAGCCATTACGAGGAAAGGCTTATGAAGGGGATAAGTATTCTTACCAATGGTAACCTGGCGCTCCTGCATTGCCTCGAGCAAAGCACTCTGTACCTTGGCAGGAGCACGGTTAATCTCATCCGCCAAAACAAAGTTGGCAAAAACGGGACCTTGCTCTACAACAAACTTCTCATCCTTCTGACTGTAAATCATTGTACCGATTACGTCAGCGGGCAAGAGGTCAGGAGTAAACTGGATACGGCTGAACTTTGCATCAACCAACTTCGACAGGGTACTAATGGCCAAAGTCTTTGCCAAACCAGGTACACCTTCCAACAACACATGTCCGTCACTAAGCAAACCGATGAGCAGAGACTCCACAAGGTGTTTCTGTCCAACGATTACCTGATTCATACCTGTCACCAGATTGGTGACGAAAGCACTTTGTCTTTCAATCCGTTCATTGAGTTCACGGATATCAATTGATTCTGCCATAATTCTATTTTATTTGATTTTATTTCTTAATTATTAACCGACATTGCTATCGGAGTTTCACTTTTGATTTCGATGGGAGTACACCCATCATTTTTTCTATGCAAAGATACAAATTATTCCTCTATTCTCCAAGTCTGTGTGCTTTTTGAAACATCATTTTAAGTTTACTTAAAACACTTTTAAAAGTTTTTAAGTTTTCAGCACAAAAACCATGTACTATATAAACAAAATTTAAGCATCAAAACAGGTTTATTTTCTGTCATGATGCTTACATATCTCTATCTGAAAAGTTCTATAAATTATATATAGCGAACCATATTTTACACACTTCTTGACATCAGTTTCTATATCGCGAATATATCTCTACTTGTCAGCTCTACCAGCCTTGCACTACCTAACGAATTTCAGTAGCAAGAACCTTACTTTCTACAAACGCTTCAAATAAGTTCCTCTAAGCTTCACCCGAGGTGTGCCTTATGTTTCCCTACAAATCCGTGGAGAATTGTACAGGAACGTAAGGGGAACATAGGGAAAAGGCAACAATACAGTCAACACCCTTCATTGAGTAGAACTCTCTCAACGCCAACGCCACTTAGAATAGTATGCTTCTACTTTTTACGGAGTTCAGGGATTTTCAGAATTTGACCAACTTTCATTAAATCGGGAGAACTTAGATTGTTCAACTTTATAATGTAATCGTTCATCTCAACTCCACCAAGATAAGCACGACTCAACTTACTAACGGTTTCACCTTTTTGCAAAACATGCGTACACTTAACACCAACAATCTCATATGCTCCACCCTTTACTTGAGGATAATTGGAAGCAACGCCAGATACAGATTGCAAAGAATCGTCTACCGGTTGTTGTGTGTTTTTTTGCACAGTATTTTGCTGACTTACAGCAACATTGATAGCATCCCTTGACTTATTAACGCTCCTAACCTTTTTCCCACCGGAAGTATTGTTAGCGTCAGTCTTTTTATCCGCATCCTTGCTTGTTGCAGGATTGTTGACATTCGATGCTTGCGAAGAGTTGTTATCTGATGAAGCTGTCGGATTCGCACCTTGCGTCTGAGAATCCTTCACTTCGCCATTAGAATCTGTATTAGATTTATTTTGCGAAGATTTATCATCTGTTTTTGACTTAGAAGCCGTTTTTGAATCATGATTCGCAGTCTTTGCAGGAACATCTTTTTGCTTTACAGAGTCATTACCACAAAACAGATGATTATAGCCAATTAGGTAACTAAACAGCATCAGAAGAACAACCAATATGACCTTACATAATATCTTCCAAACACATCTGGAACAATCATTTCCTTTCTTGGCATCATCCAGAGAATTGTTTTCCCTACCACAACAGCAAGTGTGTGATAGCACATAATGTGGAGTCTCCATTCCAAGCGAGAAACCGGTCTCACTTAGCAACTCTTCACGCACAGGGCAAACAGGTTCAACCGAAGCATGTCCAGTATCCTCTGCATTCACATCATCATTTGAGTCAGATATTACTTCTTCCTCATTTACAGACACATCTGTACCTGAATCAACAGTCTCGGCAACATTGTCATCCTGTTCTCCAACAGCAGATTCACCATCAAAGGTATTCTCCCTATCAAGAACTTTATCAATTGGATTTTCGGCAACAGGTGTTTCTTCGGCAACAGGAACTTCTTCTGCAACAGGTACTTCTTCAACAAATGTATCAGAAGTTATAGTGTCTTCTTCAGTATTTTCATCGGATACTACAGCATCATCTGTAATAACCTCTTCATGATCTTCGTTATTATCAGCAACAGTCTTTTTCGCTAATTCGCCACCATTATCTGCAACGACCTCCTCAACGGAAGACTCTTCAACTACATTTTCTTCAATCGTATCATCTGCAACCGAAACCGCAACTTCATCATCTTCAGGAGTTTCATCTTCCGCCACATATTCCATGGCACTCAAATCAACGCCATCATTCAAAATAATGGTTTCAAAATCTGCAAAAGGACGGTTTACATAATCACGCAGGTCTGCATCAGGCGTAAAAGTGATCTTGGAATGGCCTTTAATGTGAAAGCGCTCGCCAGTGTTAATATTCACACTATCACGACCACTCACTTCTACTATCTTGAAAGTACCAAGACCTTTAACTTTAACGATCTTATCTTCTTGCAGATACTGTTCAATAATCGTAAAAAAGGTACGGACAAAGTTATCGCTTTCGCGCTTTGCCAATCCGCTACGCTGAGATACGCCATTCGACAAATCCTGCAATAGTATCTTGTTGTCCATATCTTATTTTAGTTTATCTTTAATCGTGGAACTAGGCTTGAACTTAATTTCCATTTTAGGAGGCACAAGCATACGTTGGCGAGTAGAAGGATGGACAGAAATATGCTCTACCTTCTTCTTGACATCAAATACGCCAAAACCTTGTATATTGACCTGATTATCATTACCTAACTGAACAGCAATCTCCGAGACTAATGCAGTCATCAAGGTTGCTGTTTCTTTGGCGTTTCTATCTATCCTACGCGACAACTCTGAAGTAAACTCCTTATTGTTCATATCTTGTGTCCACAATTACGTTATGGTATGCAGTAACTAGTTAGGTATTCATTCAACTACTTCGCCATAGAGGTCGAAATCGTCGGCACTTACTATCTTCACATCGTAGAAGCAACCTATTTCTAAATTTACCTGTTTATCATCTGAAGAGGTGGTACCACCAACAGTCTTGATGAGTACCTCTGGATCAACCTCTGGAGAATCAAACTCCGTACGACCGATATAATAATCGCCCTCTACCCTATCAATAATAACACGTAACGTCTGTCCTATCTTCTTTTCCTGAACATCAGCAGAGATGCGTTGCTGTACACGCATCAATTTACTGAGACGTGCTTGCTTGGTTTCCTCATCCACATCATCCTCGTAATTATCGCCAGCATAGGTTCCATCTTCTTCACTATATGCAAAAGCACCCATACGGTCAAAACGAGCCCACTTGACAAAATCCACCAACTCATTAAAATCCTCTTCTGTTTCACCAGGGAAGCCAACCATCAAAGTGGTACGTATCTCTATTCCTGGGACTTCCTTACGTAACGTTTCTATCAACTCACGTGTTTGTTCACCAGTTATGTGACGATGCATACGTTCCAACACATTGTCGGAAATATGTTGCAAAGCAATATCGAGATAACGACAAACATTTGCATTTTCACGCATGACACGCAACAACTCCATGGGGAAGTCGGTAGGATATGCATAATGCAAGCGCAACCACTCCACTCCGGGAATCTTTGCCAAACGTTCAACTAATTCCGCAATAGCTCGTCGATGATATAAGTCCAATCCATAATAGGTCAACTCCTGAGCTATGATTTGGAACTCCTTTACGCCACGTGACACCAGCATTCGAACCTCCTCTTCTATCTCTTCTATAGGACGGCTCTGGTGCTTACCAGTTATGATTGGAATAGCACAATAAGCGCAATTACGATTACATCCTTCAGAAATCTTCAAATATGCATAATGACCCGGAGTCGTTAAACGACGTTCATAAGACACCATTGCAGGAGCCTTCTTGGTCAGTTCTTCTACTAGCTTATCCCAGTCAAACTTACCAAAGAAACGATCAACCTCGGGTAACTCGTCAGTCAGTTCCTTCAAATAACGTTCAGATAGGCATCCCATTACGTACAGTTGCTTCAAATCTCCGGCCTCCTTGCGCTGTCCCATCTGCAGAATCATGTTAATGCTTTCTTCCTTGGCATCTCCAATGAACCCACAAGTATTAACCACAGCAATCTCACCACGAGGATCGTCTGCATCATGAGTAACCTCAAAGCCTACTGCCTCGAGTTGTGCAATCAGTCGTTCTGAGTCAACGAGATTTTTTGAGCAACCTAATGTAATGATGTCTACCGTTGTCTTCTTCATTCTTCTAAAAGAAGTTGTAATCTAACTATTTTTAAGATGGCGTAACTGAAAATTCCCCAATAAATCAACCCAAGTTACCCTCACCAAACAAAGAGTTAACAAACTCTCTGCGATTGAAGGGTTGCAAGTCTTCCATTCCCTCTCCCAGACCAATGTAGCGAACTGGAATCTTGAACTGGTCACTAATACCGATGACAACACCACCCTTGGCAGTTCCATCAAGTTTAGTAATTGACATACTGCTTACCTGAGTGGCTTGCGTAAACTGCTTCGCCTGCTCAAAAGCATTCTGACCAGTACTACCATCCAGCACGAGCATTACATCATGTGGAGCATCAGGAATGACCTTCTGCATTACACGCTTGATTTTAGAGAGTTCATCCATCAAACCCTTCTTGTTATGCAAACGACCTGCTGTATCAATCAACACAACATCAGCATCATTTGCTACGGCACTACTCAAAGTGTCAAATGCCACACTTGCTGGGTCGCTACCCATCTGCTGTTTAACAACAGGAACACCTACACGCTCACCCCAGATGACAATCTGCTCCACAGCAGCTGCACGGAATGTATCTGCGGCACCCAGATAAACTTTCTTACCTGCTTTCTTAAACTGATAAGCCAATTTACCAATGGTTGTTGTTTTGCCTACTCCATTAACGCCTACCACCATGATTACGTATGGCTTCTTGCCCTCAGGAATATCATAACCTTCAGTATCTTCTGTGTTGTTTTCCGTCAGCAACGAAGAAATCTCATCACGCAAGATGTTATTAAGTTCGCTAGTACCCACATATTTATCGCGAGCAACGCGTTCCTCAATACGTTTAATGATATTAAGCGTAGTTTCCACGCCCACATCACTCGTCACCAAAACTTCCTCAAGATTGTCAAGAACGTCTTCGTCTACCTTTGACTTTCCGGCAACGGCACGAGTTATTTTAGAGAAGAAACTCTGCTTGGTCTTCTCCAAACCCTTGTCAAGGGTTTCTTTCTTACCTTTACTGAAAAAACTAAATAAACCCATAAGTTATTGCATTTTCACAATTCGTTTACAAAGTTAACACAAGATTTTGAAAAAACGTGATGAATAGGACAAAAAGTGTCTCTAAAGAGACAAATACAAACCAAACTAAGGAAAATAAAGTCAAACTAGCCTTATAAATACAAATAAGAGACACCATAACTGATGTCTCTTACTTTATCATAATCCACTATGTGGAATTGTTTACCAGTGATTAGTTCTTGAAGAAATCCTTAACGGCTTCATTGGGAACCATCTGCTCATCGAATGAGTAAGAACCAGTCTCAGGGTTCTTTACCATCTTAATAACCTTGGTATATGAACGGCCATCAGTCTTGCCAGTCTGCAAGGTAGCCACAGTTTTCTTTGCCATAGTTCTCTAATTACTTAATTTCCTTATGAACGGTCATTCTCTTGAGGATAGGATTGTACTTCTTCAATTCCAAACGCTCAGGAGTATTCTTTCTATTCTTAGTTGTGATGTAGCGTGATGTGCCGGGCAGACCACTCTCCTTCATCTCGGTGCACTCCAGAATCACCTGGATTCTGTTGCCTTTAACCTTCTTTGCCATAGCGTATTTTCTCCTCTATTTAGCCGATTACTTTAATATTCTTCCATTCACAGTAGCCCTTAGCAACTGCCTGCTTAAGTGCAGCGTCAAGACCCAACTTGTTGATCACACGAAGACCATTAGCTGAAATGCTCAAGGTAATCCAGCAGTCCTGCTCAACATAGTAGAACTTCTTGTTGAACAAGTTAACATCGAAGTGACGCTTGGTGTGTCTTTTTGAGTGGGAAACATTGCAGCCAATCATGGCTTTTTTTCCGGTAATTTGACAAATCTTAGCCATTTCTCTCTTTTTCTTTCTTTAGTTATTCAAATAACTTCTTTCAAACAGCGTGCAAAGGTACAACTTATTTTCCACACAACCAAACTTTTCCGCGAAAAAAGTTTCATTTTTATTCACGAGACGGTTCTACAACCCACCAAATATCCTTTTCGCGCTTACTATATGAAACTTAGCGAAGAAGAAAGAACTGCTCAATACAGCAATTTTCTATCACTAATCTATTACAACACGGCACAATAATCTTCAAGACAAATATTATACTGTCACACGACTATACGCCGGCAATTCCATCGGGCAAAAATCTTTATCCAGGAATTTAAAGTAACCAGTAATGGCAATCATAGCGGCATTATCAGTCGTAAAGCTGAACTTTGGGATGAACACCTTCCACCCATAACGCTTAGCGTGATCAAGAAAAGCATTACGCAAGCCAGTATTAGCCGATACACCACCAGCCACAGCCACCTGCTTTATCTTCAAATCCTTAGCCGCTTGACGAAGTTTTTTCATCAGAATATCAACAACGGTGTGTTCCAAAGAAGCTGCAAGGTCTTCTTTATGATGCTCGATGAAATCGGAATCTTCTTTCAGCCAATCACGTAGAGAGTACAAGAACGAAGTCTTCAATCCACTAAAACTATAGTCATAACCCTTGATTTGAGGACGCGAGAAAGTAAAAGCCATAGGATTTCCCTGACGAGCCAGCTTATCAATAATCGGACCTCCAGGATATCCCATTCCCATCACCTTGCTGCACTTGTCGATGCATTCTCCAGCCGCATCGTCAATAGTTTGGCCAATGACTTCCATGTCCTTATACGAGCGGACCAAAACGATTTGCGAGTTACCGCCACTAACCAAAAGGCAAAGGAATGGGAACTGCGGTTTATTATTGTCCTCTTCGCTTTCTTTAATAAAATGTGCCAGCACATGACCTTGAAGATGGTTAACGTCTACCATAGGAATACCTAAAGAGGCCGCCATTCCTTTGGCAAAACTAACACCAACATGTAAAGACCCCATCAGACCTGGACCACGGGTAAAGGCTATGGCTGACAATTGTTCACGCTCTACCCCAGCCTTTTTCAACGCCTGATCAACAACTGGTACGATATTCTGCTGATGTGCACGACTTGCCAATTCTGGGACGACACCACCATATGCCTCATGAACACCTTGCGAAGCAGTCACATTGCTCAACAAGATACCATCTTTGATAACCGATGCAGATGTATCATCACAACTGCTCTCTATACCTAATATATAAATATTATCCATATTAATTAGTGCGTCAAAATCTCAACTCCGTTTTCCGTCATAAGATAAGTATGTTCCCATTGAGCGCTGGGTAAACCATCTTCTGTCAAGACAACCCACCCTGTCTCATCTTCCTCATCATCACAAATGTCATAATCACCCATATTGATCATGGGTTCAATGGTGAAAGTCATACCAGGAACAAGCAACATACCTGTACCAGGTTTGCCGTAATGTTCAACATCGGGTTCTTCATGGAACTTACATCCCACACCATGTCCGCAATAGTCACGAACAACGCTAAAGCCATTTGCATATGCATGCTTTGCAATCTCGTGCCCCATATCGCCAACAAACACGTAAGGTTTCTCGCAGACTTTTTCGCCAATCTTCAGGCACTCCCACGCCACATCAACAAGTTTCTGATCTTCCGGACTAGCCTTACCTATCACAAACATACGACTGGCATCAGCATAATAACCATCAACAATGGTGGTGCAGTCTACATTGATGATATCGCCCTCTTCAAGGATTTCCCAATCACAAGGAATACCATGACAGACCACATCATTGACACTCGTACAACAACTTTTGGGGAAGCCCTCATAATTCAAAGGAGCAGGAATACCACCATGTTGAGTCGTAAACTCATACACCATCCTATCAATCTCAAGAGTGCTCATACCCTCTTTTATATGCTCAGCCACATAGTCAAGCACAGCAGTATTCAGAATGCCAGCCTTACGGATACCAGCAATTTGCTCAGGCGTCCTGATAAGACGAGGACGAGGCACAAGTTTTCCTTGCGCCTGAGCCTCCAATATCTTCAAATCCATTTCTGTAGGTTCCGCGCCTGCTGGCAAAACCCACCGTGGTTTTTCTTTCTTCTTTTTCTTTGTTACCATAAACTATCTAATCAACAGACAATGCGGATTCAAGTTGAATTGCAAGACAAGAGGCAAGATTAAGCCTCCTTCTTGTCACGAGTTGCCTGAACCACATTGATAACATAGTCACCCAGCTTCTCACATTCAGAAACAAGGTCGATATAGAACACACCAATCTGGTAGTCATAAACCTTGTTATTGATATCCAACATGTTCTGGTTCTTGAGTTGGGTACGATAGTTATTGATTTCGTGTTCAATATTATAACTGATATTGAAATCAACATACTGATGTTCTGCACGAGAGATAACAGTATTCATCTGTTGCAAAGCACTACCAGTCAAACTCATCATGTTGTGGATATGCTCATACTGTTTCTCAGTAAAATCCTCGTTAGCATAATTGCGACGACGATTCAAAGTACGGCCCAGGTTAAAGCAACTGTCTCCGATGCTTTCCAATTCACTCACTTCACGGAGCATTCGCTGGATAGCGCCCTTTGATTCAGCACTCAATCTACCTTCGCTAACCTTATTAAGATAGTTCGCAATCTCTATCTCCATGTTGTCTGTAATGCTCTCATACTTCTCAATACGACTGAAAAGCTTGTTAAAGTCCTCATCTTTCTCGGTATGCAGCAATTCACGAACCAAAGAGAACATCTTCTCACAACGCTGGCCAAAGAGGACAATCTCCTTGCGAGCCTCAAGAATGCTCAACTCGGAAGTACTCATCAAACCGCCAGAGATGAAACGTAAACGACCTTCTTCCTCCTCACCGTTCTTCTTGTCTGGAATAATCATGGTAACGACGCGTTCCATAGGTTTAACAAACCAGATAAGGATAAGCACATTCGCCACATTGAACATAGTGTGGAAAGTTGCCAATACCACATTAAGTTGTCTGCCTTCAATAGCGTCTGCATAGGGATCCACACCAACAATGCCACAAATGCCATCCACAAAGAAACGGAAAATGCAAAGCACCCAGATAACACCGAAGAGGTTGAATATCAAGTGCGCCATAGCTGCGCGGCGAGCCTGCGTACTAGCAGATAAAGCAACCACATTTGAGGTGATTGTAGTACCGATATTCTCACCCATTACCAATGCAATACCCATATGAATATCGAGCACGCCACTTGAGCAAAGCGTCATGGTAATAGCCATAATTGCAGCAGAAGACTGTACACAGCAAGTCAGCAAACCGCCCACCAAAAGGTAGAGCAGATAACTTCCATATCCCCATTGACTGGTAGAGATAAAGAAATCCTTGACAGACTCAATCTTGTCAAGTTGCATCTCGGCAGCATTGTCCTTCAAGGTTGTCAAACCCAGAAGCATCAATGCCAAACCCATGATAAACTCACCTAAGTTTACATTCTTCTTACTGTAAATGAGTACAATGGAAATGAAAATAGCCGAATAAATAATGTAGCGCATATTAAAACCACTACCAGCTAATACCATAATCCATGCGGTAAAGGTAGTACCGATATTGGCACCCATAATGACAGAGATAGCTTGCGCCAAGGTCAACAATCCCGCCGACACAAAACTTACCGTCATGACGGTTGTTGCAGTTGAAGACTGAATAGAGGCAGTAATGAACGAACCCGTGAGCAAACCCGTAAAACGGTTCGTGGTCATTGTACCCAATACATTACGCAACTTGGCACCAGCCATCTTCTGGACGCCTTCACTCATTACCTTCATACCATACATAAGCATGGCGACAGAACCGATGAGCGTTAAAATATGCAATAAATCAATCATATAAAAATGTGGTTGGTTTGACTAACTGTCTATTTGCATTCTCGTTTCAGGCTTCGGAAGCATACAGAACTCTTTCTGTATCAAAAACAAACCGTGCCTGACCATATTATATCGTTTACTTGAAGGTGACGTTCATCGCCAACAGGTACTGTTGCAGAGATTCGTCATAGTTGAAGTAGATGCTTGCACTATAAGTACATGAGGTTGTGCCACTATACTGCAACTCAACATAGGCATTGGCCAAGTCATAAGTTGTACCATTATAAGTCAGCTTACCTTCGGTTACTGTACTTGAATCGCTCAAACCATAAACACCATTGGTTGCAACCAAATTAGTAAGGCTTACTTGCGTCATAGATGCATTTCCAGCAGAAATAGCGGGCATAGTGATACCAGTTGACGAGGCAGCAACAGTAAGTGTGGTGGTTGCATTTTTCATTGTTGTTTGCGAACCCTTATATTCGTACTGTTTTGAGCTCTTATTGTAAACCAACAATTGGCCTGTATAAGTACCGGTATATTGTTGATTTGTACCTTTCTGTGCGACACCATTCTGCAACAATTGAGTTAAAATCGTAGCACCCACGTTAAGAAGCTGACCACGAGTACTTGTTGAAGTATTCAGATCAGCGGTTGTACCAGTAAGTACAGATGCACCAGTGGTCAGCAAATCGTTCAGCAATCCAGTTCCGGTAGAACCGCAACTAACAGACATTACACTCACGCTTGCCACAGCAAGTCCCAGACATAGATTCTTGATGTTTTTCATAATGCAATATTTTTTATTATATATTCTACTAATTTTTCAACTTTACTGACTTCGGAAGCCATTTATTCATATTTGTGAATCAGACTCTATTCAAACCTAATGCTCTTGGCAGGATGAATTCTACTTACCAAATAACTGGGCAACACCAATACCAAGAACGAGATAAACAAAGTGCCAACATTGAGTAATCCCAAGAATAGCCAATTAAGTTCTACGGGAACAGTATCAACATAATACGTTTCAGCATCCAAATGAGCAAATCCCCATGCCTGCTGAGCGAAAACCAAGGCAAATCCAACTACATTTCCCCAGAAAATACCCTTTAATATAATAAAGGAAGAGAAATAAAGGAACAGATGGCGAAGACGCGAATTGGATGCGCCCAAAGCCTTCATTGTACCAATGAATTGCGTACGCTCAAGGATGATAATGAGCAATCCGCTTATCATGGTAAATGCTGCTACTGCAATCATCAGACCCAGAATAACCCATATATTGGTATCAAGCAAAGTCAACCATGAGAAAATTCCCGGGTAAAGATCGCGAATGGTGGGCGAGGTGTATTGCGCCCCATAAATATCCACAAAATGATTTACGCGAGCAGCCACTTCATTGGCAACAACGGGCAATTGCTCCAAATTTGACACAGTAAGTTCTGCACCAGAATATTGGTCGTCAGCATATCCTGCCAATTTACGTGCAGCATGCATATCGGTGAAGATGATAGACTTATCAAACTCATTCATATGAGTGGCATAAATGCCACTAACAGTGAAACGACGAGCCCTGACTTTTCCGTCAAAGAAGTAAGCATACACTTTACTACCCACCGTGAGTTTCAGTTGCTTTGCCAGCAATCGCGAAATCACTATCCGCTGGGAACTTGCCGTATCACTAAAAGCATGAACCTCTCCTTCCACCAAATGTTCCTTGAGGAAAGAGAGGTCATAGTCTTTGTCTACACCTTTCAGCACAACACCTTGAAACGACTCATCGGTTTTGAGCATACCTGCCTGATTACAAAATCTTTGCACATGGGCCACCCCATCAATACCGCGAAGTACACCCATCATGTCATCATCCAGTGCAATGGGATGCTGTTCAAGGTCGAGCTGATAATTATAGTTCAACACCTGAATATGACCACCCATGCCCATCACCTTATCTTGCACTTCGCGCTTAAAACCAAGCACTACGCAAATGGCGATAATCATGACTGCCACTCCCAGCGTGATGCCAAAAGTAGCAATGCGTATAGCCGGACGGGAGACGCGTTTTACGTCTCCACCATGGCTATACAGCCTCCGGGCCATATACCAGGCTAAATTCATTAACTATTGATTGTATGTCCAGGATAAGCTTCAAGAGCCTTACGAAGCACAAAAAGTGCACGGGTAAGGTCCTCCTTCTTCAACACGTACGCCAAACGAACTTGATCACGTCCGGCACCAGGAGTGGTATAGAAACCAGCTGCAGGCGCCATCATTACGGTCTCACCTTCGTAGTTGAACTCGCTCAAACACCATGCGCAGAACGCTTCGGCATCGTCAACTGGCAACTTGGCAACAGTATAGAAAGCACCCATGGGGATAGGACTATACACGCCTGGAATACGGTTCAGACCATCAATCAAGCACTTTCTACGTTCTACATATTCATCGTAAACCTCACGAGCATACTCTTCAGGCGCATCCAGTGATGCCTCTGCAGCAATCTGACCAATCAATGGGGGAGAAAGACGAGCCTGACAGAACTTCATAACAGCCTTTCTCACTTCCTTGTTCTTGGTAATAAGGGCACCTATACGAATACCGCACTCAGAGTAACGCTTTGACACACTATCAATAAGCACAACATTATTCTCGATATCCTCCAAGTGACATGCTGAGATGTAAGGAGAACCTGTATAGATGAACTCACGATAAACCTCATCAGAGAAAAGATACAAATCGTACTTCTTCACCAAATCACGAATCTGGTTCATCTCACGACGAGTATACAAGTATCCGGTGGGATTGTTAGGATTACAAATAAGAATAGCACGAGTACGCTCGTTGATAAGTTCCTCGAACTTCTCCACCTTAGGCAAAGAGAAACCCTCTTCGATAGTCGTTGCGATAGTACGAATCACCGCTCCTGCCGAGATAGCAAAAGCCATATAGTTGGCGTAAGCAGGCTCAGGTACAATAATCTCATCACCGGGATTCAAGCATGCCAAAAACGAGAACAATACCGCTTCGCTACCACCACTGGTAATGATAATATCATCAGCATCAAGGTTGATGTTGTACTTCTTGTAATAACCTACAAGCTTTTTACGATAGCTCAGGTAGCCTTGCGATGGACTATATTCCAGGATTTTGCGGTCTACATTGCGTATCGCATCAAGTGCCGCCTGAGGTGTGGGAAGGTCGGGCTGACCAATATTCAAGTGATATACATGTACACCTCTTTCCTTTGCAGCAAAAGCCAAGGGGGCAAGCTTTCGAATAGGCGATTCCGGCATTTCGTGACCGCGAATTGATATTTTTGGCATTTTTTATATTTTTATACTTATAAACTTTTAGCATGCAAAGATAATCAATAGACGCAAAAGAAACAAAAAAATAAAGAAGAAATAGACCAAAACGAACAAAAATGGGCGAAAACTTTTGCTTTTTTAGCAATAATAAGTAATTTTGCAATCAAAGCAATTACCCCCATAACAAAATCAGGAAATATGAAATTAACCAATCTGGCAAGAAAGAATAGCATAGAACCCGGACGCATTGCTTACAATGCTGCCATGTATATTGCCATAGAACCGCACGACAAAAAAGAAGTGTTGGTTTGCCGTCCGCATGCAAAGTTCCTCAACGACGAGGAATTCATGAACATTTTCCGACGCCAAGACAAAACCACGGAACGATACACAAATCCATATTGCCTGAAATATTTGCAATACAACGAGGATGAAAAAGGTCCATATTGGCTTATGAGCCCGGGCAGATTCACCTCATTGGCACAGTTAGTAGTCGACAAATCAAGCATTCGAGTGAACGAGAAATGGGTAGATGGAGCTATAGACGAACTACTTACCATTACCGAATATCTCCACAAGCAAAAACACTATGCGCTTGAGTTAACACCACACAGTATCCTTGTCACAAAACATGGTTCGAACAGCATCACACTGATGCCACCATTGTCCGATTTTATCCCATTAAAAAACGTATTATACACCACCTATGACGAGCGCATAGCTCCTGAACTTTTTAATAATGACGAACCAAATCAAAAAGCAGATATCTACGGTATTGGACGAATCATAGAATTCCTGCATCCCTACCCCACCTTGCCCTATAAATACAAGGAAATCACCAAGAATGCAGTATCCGAAGACCTTGGCCAACGACCTCAGAATATTGCTGAGATGCACGATGTTATACGCGACAGAAAAAAGAAAAGTCACATAACAAGCATATCCATTTCTGTAGCCGCCGTATTAGCATTTGTCGCACTTCTGCTTTTCGTCCCATGGGGAGAAGACAATCAACATGATATCAAGAATATATCTGGCCAAGACACAATAATATTTGATGATGGCGTATTGATGGGTGTTCAGGCCTCGGCAGACCCCATTGTCAACACGAACATAGGAACCGCATCAGAAGCAGAACGTGCACGCATGAATGATGAGCGCATGCCCGACACGTTAGATTCAGACGTGACCCTAACACCCGAGATGAAGGAGAAGCAACGCAAGATGACGGCTTTGGCTGCCCAGAAATTCCGTCAGAAATTCAAGCAAAAAGCTCGTTCAGTCCTAAAAAAAGTGTACACGAAAGAGAATCTCGAAAGTAAAGAAAAATTTATGAATGCAAGTCAAGAAGCCAATCTCAAAATTGTGGACATACTGACGGAACTTACCACGCAACATCAAATTGAAGCCTCTACTGCAAACCGTATTGCCGCGGAGGTGTACGATGAGGTGGCAGAAGAGTTGAAAAAACAGCAATAAACGTATACGAAAACAATACGTTTCGATTCCCGATTTCCAACGAGCACACGACGTTCCCCCGAGGTTTGCACGTAAATCTACGTGTAAAGTGTGGAGAAACGTGGGGTTTTGTACGGAAACAGTACGAAGCATTGTGGAACAGAATAGCACAGGGAAATCGACTTGTCCGGTACCAAACAGGCAAAAGACTCCTTGGAACTATCGATTCTCCATCATTCTGTTTCCCGAAAGTTTATCCAGCAAATTCATGTCTGGGTTCATACGATAATGAAGAGGTGACACACCAAACATTCGCTTGAAGAACCTACCAAAATAGCTTTGATCGGGGAAACCCAATTCAATACTAATCTCTTGGATATTCTTATAAGTCTTGGTCAGCATGAATACAGACTCCTGTCCCAGACGTCTGTCAATAATTTCTTTTGGAGTATACGTAGAGAATGACTTGATGACCTGTGCAAGATATTTGCTTGACACACAAAGCTTATCAGCATAAAAAGACACACTATGTTCCTGCTTGTAATGCAGAGATAAAAGTTGGAAAAATTTAGCGCTTAAATTACACGTTACCAAGGATGCCGGTTCATGAGTTATCGTCTTATTCATATTCCCACTAATGCGATGATGGAAAATCTGCATAAAGATGGAAAACAACGAGTTAGCAATCTCTGTAGAGAAAGAACCACAACAGACATTGGAGTTGTAATCGAATAAGTCATAAAACGAATGCACTACACTCTGTTCGCGCTCGTTGAGTTGCCATAAAGGATTGGAGTGAACGTAGGCAAAGAATGAAATATTGAATTGCTTAGTCACAACATCTTGCAAAGCGGGCATAAAACCCAAAATGCGAAGCGACACGCCAGAGTCAACGCCCTTGATAATGGTTTCTTGACGAGGAAAAACCAGCAAGAACTGATTGGGGTTCAAAGCCTGGTTTTTACCATCTATTTCAAACCTAACTTCTCCCCCCACAGAGAGTAGCAAAACGAAACGTTCCATCACGACAGTCTTCTGTCCCATCATACTCAACAACCGCTCGTGACTTAATTCCGTGCAGAAGTACAAATCATTAGGATGATACTCGTTGACCATAGTCTTAGAAATACATATTAAATATTTAAATCAGATTACCCGTTTTTGTTCATTTCGTCTACAAAATTATAACATTTTTAGAACATAGGCAAACATTATTCCAAAAATGAACAATTTTCACGTGTTTTTTTGTACAACATTTCTTGTTCGATTTTCGAAAAGTTTGTAACTTTGCACCAAATTTTAATTAGAAACAGTTTATAAGAATATAATTTAAGGAAAAAAAGATTGATTTCATGAATTTTTTATCAAAAACAAACACGCATTTGGCGGTTGGCATTATGCTGATGACCATTTGTTCTACGACCACTTTGGCGCAAAACAAACCTGTCATCGAACTCACGCTCAACAAGGCCATAGAGACGGCTTTGGCCGATAATCCTACTATGCAAGTTGCAGAAAAGGAGATACAATTGAAACAAGTTGCTGACAAAGAGGCTTGGCAAGCACTTTTGCCAACCGCTGATGCATCTTTGGCTCTTTCACACAGCATCAAAGTTGCCGAGATGCGTACCAGCATGGGTACCTTCAAAATGGGTATGGATGGTTCTACCACAGCACAGGGTGGCATTACCGTCACACTTCCCCTCTTTGCTCCCGCAGTTTACCAAAACATGAAACTGACCAAGGAAGACATCCTCTTGGCTCAGGAAAAGGCTCGTAGCAGTAAGCTCGACCTCATCAACCAAGTCACAAAGGCATATTATGCCGCACTCCTTTCTCAGGACAGCTACAACGTCGTGAAAAAGGCGCTCAAGACCTCAGAAGATTACTACAAGCAGATCACCAACATGTACGAAGTCGGTCGCGTGAGCGAGTACGACAAGATTAGTGCTGAGGTGCAGATGCGCAACATGAATGCAACAATGGTTAGCACTGAGACCGGAGTCAAGCTGTCAATGCTTCAACTCAAGGTGCTGATGGGCATCACCGCCGACGTTGACCTGAGCATCAACGATAACCTTAAGGCATACGAGTCTCAGATGATTATCCCTGCCGAGGTAAACAGCAACGAGGTGGAAAGCAACACCAACCTTCGCCAGCTTGACATGAACCTTACCATGCTTGAACGAGCACGCAAGATTCTGAAGACAAGCTTTATGCCAACCGTAGGCATGCAGCTTACTGGTCAGTACCAATCAATGTCAAACGACAACTGGAACGTATTCAACTATCACTATTCACCCAGCCTTTCGCTGGCATTCTCTGTTAGTGTACCCATCTTCCACGCAAGCAATTGGACTAAGCTGCAGACAAACCGCATTCAGATAAGCCAATTGCAGGACACACGCGAGAACACACGTCGCCAGCTTTCATTAGCAGCTGCCAGCTATCGAGAAAACATGATTTCTACCGTAGCAACTTTGGAATCAAACCGTCAGGCTGTGGTTCAGGCAGACAAAGCCGTTACCATTTCTGCTAAGCGCTATGATGTTGGAAAGGGTACTGTTCTTGAACTCAACCAAAGCGAAACCGCTCTCACACAGGCTGAGTTGACCTACCACCAAAGCATCTACAACTACCTTACCAACCGCGCAGACTTGGAGTACACGTTGGGTAGGGAGAAGTAAAACAAATGTAATATACCTCAGGTATCGTTATTACGGGCATCCCCAAAGCGGAGCTCTACGATAAAACGATAAACGAGTATACAACGTCGTTCAATTTAAGTAACAAAAGAAAACTAATAAATATGAATTCAAAGTATTTAACCCTTGCACTTGGCCTAATCATGCTGGCCTCATGTGGCGAGAAGAAAGATGAGACAAAAGATGCTGCCGCAGCTGCTGCCGCAGCAAAGCCTCAGGTAAAGGTGGCTAAAGTACAAACACAAAGCATTCCTCAGACAGAGACTTTCACAGCAACCGTCGAGAGTGATGTGAAGAATAACATCACCCCAAACATCGCTTACCGTATTGAGAAAATCATGGTTGACGTGGGCGACCGCGTAAGCAAAGGACAATGCTTAGTACAACTGGACGCAAGTTCACTGAATCAGTTGAAGCTCCAAATCGAGAATCAGAAGATTGAGCTTGGCCGTACCGAACAGCTCTACAACGTTGGAGGTGCCAGCAAGTCAGAATACGATAACATGAAGACACAGGTAGAGGTGCTTGAGTCTCAGTACCGTCAGATGTCACAGAACACTCAGCTCTATTCACCCATCAGTGGTGTAGTTACTGCTCGCAACTATGACAATGGCGACATGTACAATGGTCAGCCCATCCTTACTATTGAGCAGACAAATCCCGTGAAACTCATGATCAACGTCAGCGAGAATCGTTATAAGGACATTGCCAAGGGCATGCCTGTTGACATTACGCTCGATGCATACGAGGGCGAGGCATTTACCGGCAAGGTTACTATCGTTAATCCCAGCATTGATGTAACAACCCACACATTCCCCGTGGAGATCACCATCAACAACAAAGACCAGCGCGTTCGTCCTGGTATGTTTGCCCGTGCCACCATCAACTTCGGAAACAAGGATCACGTAGTTATCCCCGACGAGGCATTGGTTAAGCAGATTGGTGCTGGTGGCCGTTACGTATACGTTTACGATGCCAAGAAGGGTACTGTTAGCTACAACAAAGTAGAACTTGGCAAGCACATTGACAAGACTTACGAGATTTACTCTGGCGTTAACTCTGGCGACGAAGTTGTCATCGCAGGTCAGGCTCGTCTGAACAACGGCAAAGCTGTTGAGGTTGTAAAATAAATAGCAGAAAGGTTTGAGGTTATCAGTTTAGGATAGAGGTGCATCACCGCACATCGATATTCGGACAAACAATAAAGTACAACTGGACCTCTGACAATTAAACAAACCCCTTATAAAGAAAGGAAATATGACACTATACGAAGGATCGGTTAAACGACCGATTATGACGAGCCTCTGTTTTGTGGCCATCATAGTATTCGGTATCTTCTCTCTGACAAAGCTCCCTATCGACCTTTATCCAGATATTGATACCAACTCCATCATGGTCATGACGTACTACAATGGTGCGTCGGCCAATGATATCGAGAACAACGTTACACGTCCTCTTGAGAACTCACTGAATAGTGTGGAGCATCTAAAGCACATTACCAGTAATTCTCGCGAGAATGTCAGCGTCGTAACCCTTGAATTTGAGTATGGTTATGACATTGATGCTTTGACCAACAACGTACGCGACAAACTTGACATGGTTAGCAATATGCTTCCCGACGGAGCCAACACACCTATCCTGTTCAAGTTCTCAACCGATATGATTCCCATCTTGATGCTCTCGGTTCAGGCTGATGAATCGCAAAGTGCATTATATAAGATTCTGGATGATGGTGTTGCCAATCCGTTGGCACGTATCGATGGTGTGGGTACTGTATCTATTGCAGGTGCTCCTGAGCGAGAGATTAACGTCTATATGGATCCCAGAAAAATGGAGGCATATGGCGTATCGCCCGAGCAAGTAAGTTCTGCAATTGCCGCAGAGAACCTTAATATTACAAATGGTACAATCGACATCGGTAACCAAACCTATACGGTACGCGTTGAGGGTGAGTTCAACACTCCCTCACAGATGGAAGACGTCATTGTTTCTACGCGCAATGGTGTAAACATATACCTCAGGGACGTAGCACGAATCGTCGACAACCTGCAAGAACGTGCTCAGCGCACCTTCACGAATGGTAAGCAAGGTGCAATGATTATTGTACAGAAGCAGTCGGGTGCCAATAGCGTGGCAATCTCTGATGCCGTAATGGCTAAGTTGCCAGAGTTGCAGGAGGCACTTCCCTCTGACGTCAAGTTGGGTGTAATTGTCAACACCAGTGATAACATCGTCAACACAGTAAACTCATTGGAGGAAACCATTGCCTACGCAATGATTTTCGTAGCATTGGTTGTATTCATCTTCTTGGGTCGTTGGCGCGCTACTGTGATCATTGTCATCACAATCCCCATGTCATTGATTGCCTCATTCATATATCTGTATGCGTCAGGCTCTTCACTGAACATGATTTCACTGGCATGTCTTTCTATCGCAATCGGTAATGTGGTGGATGATGCCATCGTAGTATTGGAGAATGTCACAACACACATCGAACGAGGAGCATCACCCAAACAAGCGGCAGTACATGCTACTCAGGAGGTGGCAATCTCTGTTGTGGCATCTACCCTGACAATGATTGCGGTATTCTTCCCCTTAACATTGGTGCCTGGTATGGCGGGTGTGCTCTTCCGAGAGTTGGGGTGGGTGATGTGTATCATCATGACCGTTTCAACAGTATCTGCACTTACATTTACCCCCATGCTCTGTTCTCAGATGCTGAAACTGAAGAAGAAGCAGTCAACACTGTTCAAGAAGATCTACTCTCCCATCACCAAGGGATTGAACGGATTGGACAACTGGTACGAGCGTCGCATCAACTGGGCTGTACGTCATCGTAAGAGCGTTATCCTGGGATGTCTTATCTTTGCAGTAGGTACCATTGTTATCGTTAATAGTGCTGGTATTAAATCAGACTTCTTCCCCACTAACGACTCTGGTCGTGTGGGTGTAACAATCCAGTTGCCTATCGGTACTCGCGTAGAGATTGCCGAGGATATGGCAAAGGGATTGGTTGACAAGTGGCAAAAGCGTTATGGTAAGGACATGCAGAACTGTAACTTCACAGTCGGACAAGCTGGTGATAACAATACATTCGCCTCACTCTCCGACAATGGTTCACACATCATCTCATTCAACATCTTGATGGTACCCAGTGACCAGCGTGAGAAGGGTTTGAAAACTATTTGTGACGAAATGCGTGCCGACCTTCGTGCTATTCCTGAGATTGCTAAGTCACGAGTTAACTTAGGTGGTAGTCAAGGTGGTATGGCTGGTCAGTCAACTGCAACCTTCGAAATCTATGGTTACGATCTTGATGCCACACGAGCATTGGCTGATGATTTGGCAAGTAAGTTGCGTAACTCAGACGTGATATCTGAGGTATTTATCTCACGTTCCGACTATCAGCCCGAACTTGTAGTTGATTTTGACCGCGTCAAGTTGGCAAACTATGGAATCGGACTTAGTACTGCGGCAAGTTATGTTCGTAGTATGATCACAGGTTCACAGATGACATATTTCCGCGAAGATGGTGAAGAGTACGACGTTAAGGTTCGTTTTGAACCTACTGCTCGTTTGGGTATCGATGACATCGAGAATATGCTTATCCCCAATGGACGTGGTCAGTATGTACGCGTAAAAGATATTGGTCGTGTAATCGAGAGTTCTATTCCTCCCACCATTGAACGTAAGGACCGTCAGCGCTACGTCACCGTCAGTGGTGTATTGGCCGATGGTCACTCACTCTCCGAGGGAGTCGAAGCAGGACAAGCTATATACAAACAATTGGAGATTCCCCAGGGTTGCAGCATTCAGGTATCAGGTACATATGAGACACAGCAGGAGTCAAACCGTGACCTCGGCATCTTAGGTATCATCATCATCATCTTGGTATTCATTGTAATGGCTGCTCAGTTCGAGTCACTAACATACCCCTTCATCATTATGTTCTCTGTGCCTTTCGCATTCTTGGGTATCCTACTTTCATTAGTAATTACCGGCACCGATATGAACATTATGTCTATGTTGGGTGGTATCATGTTGATTGGTATCGTTGTTAAGAATGGTATTGTACTCATCGACTACACCATTTTGCTTCGCGAACGTGGTTATGCACTATTACGTGCAGCATCTCAAGCAGCACGCTCTCGTTTACGTCCTATTTTGATGACAACACTTACTACAATCCTTGGTATGACACCTATGGCTCTCAGTCATGGTGTAGGTAGTGAGATGTGGCGTCCTATGGGTGTTGCTATTATTGGTGGTTTGCTTGTATCAACCATCATGACGCTTATCTATGTCCCCTCAATGTTCTGTATCTTTGGTGGTGTAGGTATCAAGCGTAAGCGTAAGGCATTGCGCAAGCAACGTAAACTTGATGCTTACTGGAGCGAGCATAAGAGCGAGGAGCAACTCAACAAGAAGGACCTTGCAAACCACAAGGAGAACAATAAGTAACTAAAAATAACATATTGAAGAATTAAAGGGTAAAGTTATAAAGAGTGAAATAATGGAATAGAGAAGTTAAAGGGAAGAATGCAATAAAACTTGCAAAAAACGTTCCCTTTAACTTCTTCTAAACAAAAACAAATAAGTACACTAAACTAGAATAATAAAAGAACAAGAAATTATCTAATTGAGTACATATTTAATATAAAAAACACTCAAAACAAAAAACAGTAATCTTCAATAATAAAAAAAATAATAAAATGAAGTCAGTATTCATCACATATGACCAGGCGCACCACGAGGCTGTAATAGAGGCACTCAATGCATCACTCTGTCGTGGTTATACCTACCTCCCTAATGCTGGTGGTCGTGGCACAAAAACAGGCGAACCCCACCTTGGTACACACGCATGGCCTTCACTCAACGGAGCCATACTTACTGTATGTGAAGACGAGAAAGTCACTCCTCTGTTTGAACGTCTACGCAAGATAGATCATGATAATCCTATGCTCGGTCTCCGTGCCTTTGTCTGGAATATAGAACAAATGATCTAATAAAAAGAAATGTATAACCTACGATACAAAAAAGGAAAAACATTTCGTTCAAATAAACTCTGATATACGAATGTAATTCATCCGCAATACCAAGTATTGCGGATGTTTTTTTAACACACTATAGAAGTTCCACATGCACTAGAGTATCCGTGTAAATCTTGGTTGCTAAGCTTGAGAGATTGCACACCTTATTCGTGAACGTAACAATTCAAATGTTATAGTATTCCCTATTCGCTTCATCAGCAGAGAAACATGTCGTGAATGTCTTGATAAATACTTCAACACAGAGATTACAGGTGAACGTAATTAAACAGGTATAGATAATACTACCTAAAATAACAAATGGTCAGGAGTAACCAACCAAATATCAATAAAGATTAAAAAGACGAGTCTGTAATACGAGGAGTTGTCTATTTCTCTTTATTATTCACATGTAGTTTATCGAATGCTTACATTTTACTGCCAATCCCGAGCAATCCGGACATACTGCCGTTGCTTCCCTTTTGTCATTCGGTATTATACCATACAACGAAAGAAGCCCCGGGCGAATGCTCGGAGCTTCATCATGAAAAACGGCGGCTACCTACTCTCCCACGGGTGTGCAGTACCATCGGCGCGGGCGGGCTTAACTTCTCTGTTCGGGATGGGAAGAGGTGGAACCCCGCCACTATAGCCACCTGAATAGCGGTGACATCTCTGGAAAAACGAA
>JAZUKS010000019.1:0-36532 GCA_045643405.1 Bacteroidaceae bacterium
AAATATATAACTTGGTATAATACGAAAAGGATAAAGCTTAGATTAAAAGGAATGAGCCCGGCACAATACCGAGCTCACTACTATAGAGAATTTGATAATTAACGTTTAATTTAACGTCCAACTTTTCGGGGTCACTTCAAAAAGAAGGTTGTCCTCCCGACAACCAATCTTTTTACTAACCTTAAATCTAATACCATGAAAAACTGATGCAAAGGTACTGCTTTTTCGTTAGGTAACAAGAAAATGGGAGGGAAAAGTGATGTTTTCTTCTCTTTAATTGATGTGAATCAAGCGGGTTGGGGGTATTTTTGTGGAAAAGGCTCACATTTGATGCTTGTAAATGATACAATGTATGTTTTTATTTGCTATATTTGCACCGAGGGGATGAAAAGCGTTGCGAAATGGTAGGGGGAGCGACAAATGTGCGACAATTCCTGCTTTTGTTTCGTGAGTGGTGGATATAATAAACGTGAGTGGTGGATATATAAAAAAAAGAAGGTTGTCATCCCGACAACCCAACTTTCGTTAACCTTAAATCTAATACCATGAAAAACACGTTGCAAAGTTACTGTATTTTTTACGAAATGCAATACTTTGCTATGAAAAAACGAGAAAAATACCCATATAATTGATTTATATCAATGCGGGGCAGTCGAAAAGTTGGAATTTTAATAATAAATTGAATAAAATGTCAGATAGTAAGTTTATGCAGATGGCCATCGATGAAGCTCGTTTGGGCATCACCCAGCAGCATGGCGGTCCGTTCGGTACTGTAATCGTAAAGGATGGGGTAGTGGTTGGACGTGGTCATAACTGTGTGCTCCGCGACCACGACGCCACGGCTCATGGCGAATGTATGGCCATCAGAGATGCCGGACGCAATCTGGGAACTTTCGATCTTACTGGTTGCGACCTCTACACCACGGGCGAACCTTGCCACATGTGCCTTTGCGCTTGTATGTGGGCTAATATAAATAAGGTATATTATGGCTGTACCATTGAGGACAACGGACTTATCGGTTTCCGTGATGACAAGTTCGACAAGATTTTCGGTGGGCGCGACAAGATGCCCGGCTTCCTCAACCAGATAGACCGTGACAAGTGTCTCGATTTGTTTAAAGAGTATCTTGCGTTACAGCACGAGAGTTATTGATTAACGTGTTGACTACGATTCCGGCAATTGACATGCCGAAGATTGACGTGATGTGACAGAGCGAACCGTTGATTTGTGCCTTCGAAGCATTCCAATCGTGCTTCTCTGATTGCAGAGCATCGTTATCTTCGGCGGCCTCCATTGCAGGTTCGTTGTTTTGCAGTTTGGCTTTTGCACATTGACAAAAGTCAGTACCGCACGTATTGTCCTCGCCCATGTTCTTCATGGGCTGTTCTTCGCTGTACACGCAGTAGAACTTACGCTTGGGGAATGTCTTCTGCTTCTTGAACTTGTTGCGCAGGGCACGTGCCAGGGCGTCGCCCTTGACATTCCAGAACTCAGCCTTCCTGATCATGAAAGGGTCGGTACGCAAGGCGGCTCCCATCGATGAGACGAAGGTGATGTGCTTGGGCAGACTGGTGGCTCGCAGTATGAGGTCTGCCTTCTCGGTAAGCGAGTCGATGGCATCGATGATGAAGTCGTAATCCTCCATGTGAAAGGATTCGGCCGTTGAGGCATTGTATACCTTCTGTAATGCTACAATCTCGGCATCCGGGTTGACCTCGAGCAGTCGTGTGCGTAGTGCTTCCACCTTGACTTGTCCGATGGTCTTGCTTGTGGCCACAAGCTGGCGGTTGCAGTTGGTCACACATACGCGGTCCGAATCGACAATGGTAAGGTGGCGTATGCCGCCTCGTACCAATGCCTCGGCACACCATGAACCAACGCCTCCCACTCCGAAAATCAGCACGCGTGCCTGCTGAATGCGCGATAGGGTTTCCATGCCCAGCAGTCGTTCCGTGCGACGTTGCATGCCTCGTTCAAGGGTGGTTGTTCTCTCTTCCATGTTTCTTTTGTTTTTTTCCGTTGCAAAATTACAAGAAAACGAGGAACTATCAAACAAAATGCGTAAAAAAAAGGGAAGTTAGCAGGGTTTACGGGAAGTTGTTGGGAGTTATCGGGAGTTAGCAGGAGTTAACGGACGTTACATTTTGAATTATGAGAAATTATTGGGAGTTCCTCTGTGCTTTGGGGTGAAGCACCTGACAAACCAGCTGGGCGAACGGATGCTACAGTCTCTGCAACTATGTCGAGTTGGTCTTTCTTGTGAAAACTTGGCGCGAAGCCTTCGCTGAGGTTTTCCCCCTCAACGATAGGGAAAATCCCCGCCACATTAGGAGTATTCATTTCCAAATCCCCATAATAGTGCCTATCTTTGCATCAGAAACAAGAAACAAACGCAATACTCTTCAACGAGGTTGCCGAAACAAGAAACAATAAGTAACAAGTTATGAACCCCAAAAATAGTAAAGTTATGAAAAAGATATTAGTAGTTCTCGGCGTGATCAGTATGACAGTTATGATGTCAAGTTGCTTCGGTCCTTCTTACTGGGACGATCCATACTACTACGGTCCTACTCGTGTGGTTGTGGTTGACGGACATCATCATCACGTGCCGGCTCCCGTTCACCGTCCCGCTCCTCGTCACAGAGGCAGATGGTAAACCCATAGGAAAAAGCAAGTATAGTTTTTGAAGTTAATTGGTTTTTTGGTTTTGATTATAAATAAGGTATATTTTGCATTTTTCGATTGATGAATTAGGTTTGAGTCCCCTTGGATGTGAATCCGAGGGGACTGTTTTTTTTGTTACTTCACCTTCCACCAGTCGAAGTCAAAGAGTTCGTTGTCGCCTCCACGGAAAAGGATGTAGACATCGTGCACGCCCTTGGGAGCCTGCCTTGCGATGATCTTGCCCGTTTGCTGACCTGTGGTAGTCTTGCCATACTTGATGCTGGCAAAGGCACTTCCGTCCAGTTTGTCGAGGTAGAACTCGATGACGCCCTCGTTGGTGATGCTCGAGATGCTGGTTGTCAGTTCTGTGGCATTGCCTTCGCCAAAGTCCACGCAACGCAGCTTAATCCAGTCGCCATTGTGGATGGAGGTGACGTAGTGGTCCTTGCCGGCCAGGCGGTCCAGCTTCACACCCCAGCTCTGCGACATCGTCTCAGCCTCCACGCGATTGAAGGGGTTGATGGTTCCCACGGGTTTCACGCCCTCCTTGGTGAAGGGAATGAAGGGGATACTGCCATCCTCGTTGAACTTGAACTCCTCGATGGCGGTGGCTCTGCGGAATCCTCCTCCGTTGGGCAACATGCCGTTGTGGTAGAACATATAGTCGTGACCCTTGAACGTGATGTTGCCACCGTGGATGGTGAAGCTGTTCTCTGCCTCGTTCATGATGCGGCCACGGAAAGTCCAGGGACCATTCACCGTGGGGGCGGTAGAGTAGGCCATGTATTCGGGTACGCCACCAGCGGGGTAAACGGCATAGTACGTGCCATTGCGCTTGGTCACCCATGGTCCCTCCTCGTACTGCGTCATCGAGCGGTTCTTGCCGATGCTCCAGTCCATCTTCTCCTGCAGGTCGCCAAAACTCTTGGGGTCGGTATATCCGGGCACTTCCTTATAGCCGTCGGCAAACGAAATCATGTCGTCGTTCAGCTTGCCGTACCAGAAGCCCTTGTTGCCCCAGAAGAGGTAGGGCGTGCCGTCATCATCGATGAAGACGGTGGGGTCGATGAAACCATAGCCCGTGGCAAGAGGCTTGCCGATGGCATCCTTGTAGGGACCTTCGGGATGGTCGGCCACAGCCACGCAGAGTGCGTCCTTGTTGTCGGCGGTGTTGCAACAGAGGTACCAGTACCACTTGCCGTTGCGCTCCACGGCCTGGGCAGCCCAGGCGCGGTCGCCTTGCTTTGCCCAACTGAATGTCTCGGTGCTGACGGGCGTTCCCAGATAGGTCCAGTTCACCATGTCCTCGGTGCTGAACAATATCCAGTCCTTCATCTTGAAATACACGGCATCGTCCTCGTCGTGGTCAACAAAAAGGTACAGCTTGTCGCCATGCACATAGGGTGCGGGGTCGGGAGTGTAGATGGCGCTGATAACGGGGTTTTGTGCCTTTGCGGTTGTGGCACACAAGGCCGTGAGGCCAAGCAGTAGGGACTTTATTCTCATAGTTATTTTCGTTTTAAGATTTTGTTTGCAAAGATAATAAAAAAAATCGAAACCGGAGTACTTTACAAAAAGTCTTGTCGTTTACCGTTTATAACGCAAAAACGCACAGTGCGTTCAAGCAAAATTCGAATCAGGGAATTTTAGAAACAAATCCCCAATTATAAATTCGTAGATCCGCATCATTTTGCATAATTGTGAGGAGAATGGAGTGTAATGAATGATTCTGCTCTGATTGGCGATGAGAAATGCAATGAGGAGAATGTGCGTTATTACACATCCTCCTCATTTGGTGAAAGATAGATATAGTTTACGTGTGATTATTTCTTGCTGACCTTACCCTCCTTGCTAACCTCGAAGCTGATGTTGCCACTTTTCTCGTTCTCGAACTTGGTGATGTAATCGACCATTTTCTCGCCTTTAAGGCTCAACTGTGCTGAAGAGCCGGCAGAGATGAATGAGTTCACGCCTTTGACGCTGTAAACGGGGCCGTGGGTGACGGTGTAGATCTTTTCTGCGTCAACGTTCTCAAGGGCTGCGGTACGTGAGTAAGAATACTCTATGTTGATGGTGCAGGGACAAGCGATGTTCTCAATTGTCAAAGTCTTGGTAACCACCATCTTGTCGCTCGTTGTTCTGCCATTGGCATCGGTGATGGTGTAAGTCAGGTTCATGTCGCAGAACTGCTGGAAATCTGCATTGGTGCAAGGATCAAAGCTGACAGAAGCCTTGGCATCCTTTACCTCGTTTTTTGTGGGGTCTACAATCTCCTCGTCGTCATCTCCACAACTTGTCATGCTCATCGAGCCAAAAAGTGTTACGGCACAAAGTGCAACCATTGAAAATAATTTCTTCATAATGAAATCGATTTAATTAATTGATGTTTTGTTATCTGGTTTGTAAAAACCTGTTTTCTTACTCCGTATTATATATCTCCAAGGAAACCGTCATGCATCAAGCGCAATTCTGATTTCGGTTGCAAATTTACGAAAAAAAAGTGATTTCAGAAAACTTTTCTCTCAAAAATCGCAGAAAAAGTGAAAAAATGAACAATTCCGACCTACGGGCATCTCTCTCTCTATACATATATAATTCAACTTTCGCATGTGCTCAAGTTTTAGTTTTTTAGGTTATAAGGTTTTAAGGAAAATACCATCCACTTTAGTATTACTGGTGTTATCTCCTCATAACCTCAAAACCTTATAACCTTATAACCTAACAAGTTGAAGCTTGCGAAACTTGAGTATTATAATTATTTAGTACATCATAACTATTTCATATTGATGCGCGCGCACACCCGGCCACGCACCCCCGTCATGCGCTCGGCCACGCGCACTCGGCCACGCCCGCGCCTTGGTCCTTTTTTTGATGTTTGAACGGCTTGTGTGACGGTGTGACAAATGTGACAAGTGTGACAAATGTGACAATGTAAAAAAAGTCGGATTGACAGGTCGTTTCGGGCCGTTTTTGCCATGTCAAGGCGTGTTGTGGGGCAAATTGTACCATCGTCTTAATTTTGTGTGAAAACTTCGGTGTGTTTTCTTGCGTATCTCATTTTTTTTGTGTATTTTTGCGGAGTGAAACTTACTAACGTATAATCCGTAACAAAAATACCCAAATAACTATGATAAACGAAGAACTTAACAAAATGATTATGACCGCCATGAAGGGCGGCGAGAAGGCTAAGGCCGAAGTGTATCGTGCTATCAAGAGCGAGTTCCTGAAATTCAAGACGGCAAAAGATGCCAAACCCCTTGACGATGCTGCCGAGATAAGCATCCTGCGCAAGATGCACAAGGAGCGTGAGGATGATGCCAAGCTGTTTGCCAGCAACGGTCGTGCAGACCTGGCTGAGGCTAACGAGTACGAGGCAAGTGTGTTGGCGGAACTGTTGCCCCAGGCTGCCAGCGAGGATGACATCCGCAAGCAGATTGAGGCTTTCATGGCATCGATTGGCGTGGACGTGCTCGAGAAGAAGAACATGGGCGCTTGCGTAAAGTTCGTGAAGGCTGCATTGCCTACCGCCGACGGCAAGACCGTGAGTACCATCGTGATGCAGACAATCGGATAAAATGTATCGACTCATGAAAAAGAAATTCACTATATTCTCTCTGTTGTGTGCCTTGGCAGGAAGCGTCTTTGCCCAGGACGCCAGTGTGTCGAGCCCTGACGGCAAGGTGAAGGTAGACTTCTACCTGCGCGACGGCAAACCCGCGTATAGCGTGTCCTACGACGGCCAGCCCGCCATCCTGGAGTCTCCCCTCGGTTTTGTTGCCAATACGGGTGACTTCAGTCAGAACCTGAAGCTGGTGTCGGCAGACGTTCAGGACAAGCCCATGAACATCAGCTACAGTCTGGAGCGCTCCAAACTGTCGAAGGTGGAGAAGCAGGCCAACACCCTGTTGGTGAACCTGAAGGGCGGTTTGGCCTATAGCGGTGGTTTCCGTCGCATCACCAACGGTGCAGCCAACGACCCCGGTTCGGTTGAGCGCTCCAATGGCAAGAATATCGACAACAGCATCGAACTGACCTACGCCATCGAGTTCCGTGTGGAGAACAATGACGTGGCTTTCCGCTATAAAATCGGCAACCAGAAGAGCCGTGCCAACGAGAAGACCTTCAGCATCCGCATCATGGACGAGAAGACCTCCTTCCGTCTGCCCGACGGCACCACCACCTTCCTCACGCCCCAGAGCCACGCCATGATAGGCTGGAAGGGTACCAAGCCCAGTTATGAGGAGGGTTACGGTTATGATGACCCCATGAGCAAGAAGAGCCAGTACGGCCACGGATACACCTTCCCCTGCCTGTTCAAGACTGTTTCTGCGGAGGCAGATGCCTCAAAGGCAAAGCAGAAGGGAAAGAACGGGGCAGTGGCAGAGAAGAATGTGTGGGTACTCGTCTCGGAGACCGATGTGGACAGCCGTTATTGCGGTGCCCGTCTGAGCGATGCCATTGTGGGCGAAGGCGGAGCTACCTACAAGTTGGAGTTCCCCATGCCCGAGGAGAATGCCGGCAACGGTACCATAGAACCCTCTATGAGTCTGCCCAACAGCACTCCCTGGCGTACCATCACCCTTGGCAACACGCTGAAGCCCATCGTGGAGACTACCATTCCCTGGGACTTCGTGGAGCCCCGTTACACCACCAAGAACAACTACAAGATGGGTAAGGGCACATGGAGCTGGATTGTATGGCAGGACAACAGTATCAATGTGAACGACCAGAAGGAGTACATCGCCCTCTCAAAGGCAATGGGCTTCCAGTACGTGCTTATCGATAACTGGTGGGACAACAACATCGGCAAGAAGAAGATGGAGGAACTCATCAAGTATGCTCACTCTCAGGGCGTAGATGTATTCCTGTGGTACAGCTCAAGCGGTTACTGGAACGATATTGAGCAGGGTCCCATCAACATCATGAGCAACCCCATCAAGCGCAAGGCAGAGATGCGCTGGATGCAGGAGCAGGGTGTGAAGGGTATCAAGGTGGACTTCTTCGGTGGCGACAAGCAAGAGACGATGCGCCACTATGAGAACATACTGAGCGATGCTGACGACTGTGGCTTGATGGTCATCTTCCATGGTTGCACCATTCCTCGCGGATGGGAGCGCATGTATCCCAACTATGTGGGTTCGGAGGCTGTCCTGGCATCAGAGAACATCTACTTCAGTCAGGGTGCGGCCGACAAGGAGGCCAAGGATGCTGCCACACATCCCTTCATCCGCAACGCCATCGGCTGCATGGAGTTTGGCGGTTGCTTCATGAACCGTCACATCCACAAGGGCAACAAGGGTGGCAATACCCGTCGCACCACCGACGTGCACGAGCTGGCAACCTGCATCCTCTTCCAGAACCCCATCCAGAACTTCGCCATCACACCCGAGAACCTGGGTGACAACAGCGAGGAGGCAGTCAAGATGGCTGGCAAGAAGGCAAAGACCTTCGACAACATTGCCATCGACTTCAACATGGAGGGTGCTCCTGCTCCCGCCAAGTGCATGGACTTCCTGAAGGCGGTGCCCACCACATGGGACGAGACTCGCTTCATCGATGGCTATCCCGGCAAGTATGTAGTGCTGGCCCGTCGTCACGGCAATACCTGGTACATCGCCGGCAACAATGCCACCGGAGCCGCTCTTACCGTGAAGATCACTCCCGACATGCTGAACTTGCAGAAGGGTGATGCCGTTACCCTCTATAGCGACAACATGAAGACCCGCGAACCCGAGAAGAGCGAGGTGAAGTATAATGGCAAACCCATTACCATCACCATGGCTGACCAGGGCGGTTTTGTGATCGTGAAGTAAAGTATCTAACGAAACTAACTAAAAATAAATGAAACTCAAACTAATTCTGACAGTTTTTCTGTCGTTCCTGATGACGAACGTACACGCCTATAAGGAACAGAACCTTGAAATCAAGGTGAACGGAGCTACTCGTAAGATGATTTGCTACACGCCAAATCTCATGACGAGAAACATGCCTCTCTTCATCATTACCCATGGAATGAACCAGGATCCTGTTTATCAGCGCGACCTGGATAAGTTCTACACGCAATGTGATACGGCCAAGTTTGTGGTGGCTTATCTGGAGGGTGAAGGCAAGTCGTGGGACATCGGCGGCAGCAAGGACCTGAACTTCGTGAAGCAGACCATCACCGACCTGAACCGTGTGTATGGCATCGATAAGAACCGCGTCTATTGGGCTGGTTTCTCAATGGGTTCAATGCTTATCTATCATGGTATTGAGAACGGCATGTCCAGCTACATCGCCGCCTTCGCTCCCTGTAGCGGTGTGAAGTTCAGCGAGCCCTGGACAAAGTGCAAGAAACCCGTCAACCTCATCCATTGCCATAGCAAGAACGATGACGTGTTCCCCATCGACCAGTATAAGCCCCGCGACTATGCCGCGCACTTTGCTGACGTGAACAAGTGTACCGAGTACAAGAAGTGGACTAATGCCAGTCCTCTTGGTTCGTCGGACAAGGGTGACAAGGAGCGTTGGTGGAATGGTACCAATGGCAGCGAGGTGGAGGTCTACATGAGCAACACGGGTGGTCACTGGCCCAGCCAGAACTACATCAAGGAGATATGGTGCTTCTGCAAGCGCTTCTCTCTGGAGAGCGACGTCAAGGTGTTCAACAAGGTGCAGACCGAGGCCAAGACACTCGTCGAGGAGTGGGCAGGCGATATTGACATCTTCACCGGTTTGAAGACCAACTACAACAAGCTGAAGACCGCTGTCGAGACCTATGCCGACGTGGATACCGAGGATGCTGATGCTATGAAGACGGCCAAGTCAAAACTCGAGACTGCCATCAAGAACTTCAACAGCGTGGTTGAGAGCAATATGAAGAAGAGCATCAAGGTTACCAAGTCTGAGTTCGACCCCAACTTCCACATCTATTTGTGCTTCGGTCAGTCGAACATGGAGGGTAATGCCACTCCCCAGATGCAGGACTACGGTGGTGCCAGCAAGCGCTTCCTGATGATGGCTCCCGTGGCCATGAGCACATACGGTCGTACCAAGAACAACTGGTATGTGGCTCGTCCTCCCTTGTGCCGCGACAATACCGGTCTGACTCCTGCTGACTATTTCGGCAAGACTCTCATTAAGAACCTTCCCGACAGCATTACCGTGGGTGTCATCAACGTGGCGCTGGGTGGTTGTGCCATCGAGATGTTCAATGAGGATGGCATCGCCGATTACATCAAGCAGCAGGCCAGCTGGTTGCAGAGCTATGCCAAGTCGTATAACAACAATCCCTTCCGCTATCTGGTTAATGCCGGCAAGGAGGCTCAGAAGAAGGGTGTCATCAAGGGTATCCTCCTGCACCAGGGCTGTAGCAACAACACACAGTCTGACTGGCCAGATAAGGTTAAGGTCATCTATCAGCGTCTGTTGAAGGAACTTGACCTCTCACAGGATGAGGTTCCCCTGCTTGTAGGTGAGTTGCTGTCACAGGCACAGGGTGGTGCTTGCTACGGACACAACAGCGTGATTGCCAAGGTGCCCAGCGTAATCGATGGTGCACGTGTGGTATCGTCAAAGGACTGTACCGGTGCTACCGATGGCTTGCACTTTACCGCTGCCGGCTATCGCAAGATTGGTGCCAACTATGCCAACGAGATGCTCGATGTGCTGGCTCGCTACAGCAAAAACAACGAGTTCACCATCCGTTCAATGAAGGCTAAGTATACTAATGTCAGCATGCCCCTTAATGGTAAGAAGTCTGTGTTTATCATCCTTACTGATACCAAGGGCGTACAGCACGACGTGACGGGCGCTTGCGAGTTTACAAGCAGTAATCCCGACTTGGTAAAGATGGACAATGTATGTGCCGTTTCGGGTAACAAGGAGGGTGATGCCGTTGTTACCGCAACCTTCACCAACAACGAGGGCGAGCAGGTAAGCGTTGATTTCAACGTGTCGGTTCGTCTCTTCCCCTTGTCGGCCGATGTGTTCAATCCTTCGCTCATCAAGACCGGTACCTATACTGTCAGCTCAACCAGCAACCAGTTCAAGAGTACCAAGGGTGGTGTAGGTGGTTGGCAGTATGACGAGGCCGTTGACCTCTCTGCCTATGAATACCTCAAGATTGAGTTGTCAACTGTATCTACGGCAAAACCCGTTATCCGCATCTACGACAGCAATGACATCAACGGCGAATCGTACTATTCATACTCGATGGGGTCTACCAAGGAGGCCCTTATCAACCTGAAGGAGATGACTGACCAGAATGGCCGTCGACTTGATCCCAGTCACATTTATATTGTTGCCATTGAGGTAAGCACGTCTACTGCGGTGAAGCTTGCCAACGTAAGTGTTGTGGGTGGTGACTTTACGGGTGTTGCTCCTATCGTATTAAGCGACAAGAAAGTTGAGGACGACGCGTGGTATGACCTCTCTGGTCGTCGCGTTGTAACCATGAAGCCTGGCATCTATCTGAAGAATGGCAAGAAGGTACTTGTCAAGTAATTTGCGATAGGCTTTATATATTAATAATGAGCGGGAATGAACAATTGCATTCATTCCCGCTCATTTTGTTTTCTTTTTTGTGAATTTGGGAAAATATTACCATATTTAGTGGGGCATATTGCATGTCGCTATCATTAATTTGAGTACTTGCATAGCATTTATTGGACTCGAAACAAAGTGTTTTCCCCAAAAAAGTGTTAACTTTGCAACGAAATCGAGAGTACTTGGTAACCTCTCTTAAAAAAACAAGGAATATGACTGATAGCGTATGCAAGGATGCCGCACTTGTGGTGTTTAGCGGTGGACAGGACAGTACGACTTGCCTCTTCTGGGCAAAGAAACATTTCAAGCGGGTTTATGCCCTTAGTTTTGTGTATGGTCAGAAACATGAACTGGAGGTTCAGCTGGCCAAGGAGATTGCTCACGAAGCCGGAGTGGAGTGGGACGTGATGGACGTGAGTTTCATCAGCAAATTGAGTACAGGTTGCTCGTTGACCGACACCTCGCTCGAGATAGAGGAGGAGAAGGCTGAAGGCGATACCTTTCCCAGCACCTTTGTGCCGGGCAGAAATCTTTTCTTCCTCAGCATTGCTGCGGTGAGAGCTCGCGAATTGGGTATCAACCATCTTGTAACCGGTGTGAGCCAGACTGACTTTAGCGGTTACCCTGATTGCCGTGACTCGTTCGTGAAGAGTCTGAACGTGACGCTGAATCTGGCTATGGATGAGCAGTTTGTCATTCACACGCCCTTGATGTGGATTGACAAGGCTGAGACATGGGCATTGGCCGATGAACTGGGTGTGCTGGATCTGGTACGTACCAAGACGCTGACTTGCTATAATGGCATTCCAGGCGATGGTTGCGGACATTGTCCTGCTTGCAAACTGCGCAGAGAGGGATTGGAGAAGTATTTGGCAAGCAAGGCGTGAGGAAAAAGGGCAACAAGACAATAAGTCAACAAGTCAACGGACAATAGGTCAACGAGTCAACAAGTCAACAAGACGACAACAAGACAATAAGACAACGACTCGTCCAGTCAATATGTCAATAGATAATAATATAATATAGAAATATGGGAACAAGAGAGAATGAGGGTTTGAAATCTTTGGGTAAGAAGACGGAGTACAAGCAGGACTATGCTCCCGAAGTGCTTGAGGCATTCGAGAACAAGCATCAGGAGAACGACTATTGGGTGCGTTTCAACTGTCCTGAGTTTACCAGTCTTTGCCCTATTACGGGACAGCCAGACTTTGCAGAGATACGCATCGCCTACATTCCCGACGTGAGAATGGTGGAGAGCAAGAGTCTGAAACTGTATCTTTTCTCGTTCCGCAATCATGGTGATTTCCATGAGGATTGCGTCAACAAGATCATGAAGGACCTCATCAAACTGATGGATCCCAAGTATATTGAGGTGACGGGATTCTTTACGCCCCGTGGTGGCATCAGCATTTATCCCTATGCCAATTACGGTCGTCCCGGAACGAAGTACGAGCGCATGGCTGAGGAGCGCATGCTAAGACACGAATAAGGAAAGGTTTTCCCCAAAAAGTAAATTGGTACTATTCTCCGTGTTTTGTGTGGATGAAGTTGGTGGCTGCTCCCTTTAGGTGGAAGAGGTTGGCTATCATTCGGAAGGCCAGGCCGGGAATTTTAATGATAGCAATGAGTAAGCGCTTGTTGAGTAATTTTGGGGGAATGCTTACTATCAAGGAATAGAACAACATGGCGGTGACAAGGCACCATTTCATTCCGTAACCCCAATCCCATAGACATACGGCAAGGGTGAGGAAAACCGTCAGTACCAAACAGATACTGCGAGGCACAATCAATTGTTGGAGGAATTTGTCAACAAGATTGCCTCGCATTTTCTTTATGCCCTGAGGCAGTAATTTTGCCAACGATACCAAGGAGTATAATTGTGCGGCAATCCAGCGACGTCGTTGATTTCCAAAGTTTTGTGAAGACTGTACCTTCTCGTCCCATACGGGAACCTCATCGAGGTAGGTGATGTGGTGGCCTTCGAGCAAGAGGGCTTCTTCGAGTTCCTTGTCTTCTCCGGCGGTTGAGAGCTGGTTGACATGTTCGCTGAACCAGGTATATGCCATGCACATTCCCGAACCGATCAGGGCAGACGACATGCCTGCCTGGTTGTGTGCCTTGCGGAATATCGTGTTGTTGATTTCCTCGCTCACGGCATCAAGAATGGCAACGGGAGTGTTGAGGTTTCTTGCCTGTCGGTGGGCTTGTATGGCAATACTGCCTGGCACGCAGAAAGTGTTGAGTTGCGTGAGGAAGTCGCTCGCCACACGATTGTCGGCATCGAGAATCACGACATAATCGTAATCGTTACCGCACTTGCTGATGGCCAATTGCAATGCTTTTGCCTTGGAACTGGGATGGTAGTCGGCGATAAGCGTGGTGATGGGGAGTGCCTGCAGAGACTCGTTGGTAGTGTCTTGCATGTGGTCAGAAATAACCACTACATCATAGAGATTCTTGTCATAGTCCTGCTTCAGCATGGTTTGCGCACTCTCCACAATTACCTTATCCTCGGCATAGGCAGGAAAGAGTACGAGAAAACGATGCTTCTTGTCTTTCTGCTTAGCGGGGGTGTGCTTTGGGAAAAGTGATATCACGGCAAAGATGAAAATATATCCCACCGAGTAAGCGATAGGAATAAAGCACAAAAGTTCTATGATATGAATGAATGTATGCATCTTTATTCTTTTTTATTTGTCCTCTTGTGGAATATCTTCCTTGTGATAGAGTTATGAAACAGTAGGTTGCTACATGCTTCGATAACCAGCATGGGAATATGCCTGAAAGACTGCACCCATCGTTTTTCAACGATATAGTCGGGGGTGGCTACGGCAAAGGCAAATGTGATGATGAGCAGAAGGGTCCACCACTTCAATGCCATGGTGAAGTAGATGAAGGGTAGGGTGATGCTCATGAAAAGCATGATGGCAACAAGGATGATGCGGGGCATCATTATCCATTGGAAGAGTTTATCGGACAGTTCCAGATTCCAGTGGAAGAGTGCTGGCAACAACTGCTTCATGTTGGTCATGAAGGTGGTGAAGCGTGATTCCATCCAGCGTTTCTTCTGCTTCACGATGTCCTTTCTTGTTCGGTGTGGTTGGGTATAGACGCACACCTCGTCAATATAGTCTATGAAGATGTGTTGCTTCAGGAGCAGGGCTTCCATGCTCTTCTCACCATCGTTTTTGTCGACAGACTCGGCATGGTTCTTGTACCAGTTGTAGTCAAGTACGGTAGCCGAACTGGACAGCGCGCTGGCCAGTCCGCAAGCAACGTGTCCCTTGCGGAAAATGCTGTTGTTTATCTCGTCAAAGGTACATGAAAGGATGGCTGCGTCCGAATCCAATTGAAGGGGGCGCTTGTGCAATTGGAAGAAGCGTATGCCTGCCTGGAATACCTTGTTGACCTCGTCGAGGAAGTCTGCGCTTACCATATCGCCGGCATTGAGCAATATGACCTGGTCATAGATCTTCATGCTTTTGTGGTTCTTTATGGCATGAATCTGTGCCTGACTCTTGGTGGCTTCGCTATCCTTGATGAGCAACAGCTCAATGGGGTATTGTGCCAGTTTGATGGATTGCAAGGGCTTCAGGTTGTTACCAACAACCACAATGTCATAGTCCTTGTTATCGTAGTTCTGCTTCAGTATCGACTTGATGCTTTCCTCAATATCTTCGTCTCTTGATGTGGTGGTGAGGATGAAGAGGAATCGTCCCTTTTTGCGTGGACTGCCAGTTTCAACTCGCTGATAACGAGTGGATGCGCATGCAAAGAACAGCAAGTAGAGCACACTCACGGTAATGAGTGCGAACAACATGTAATCTGCTATGGTGACGATATCCCACATACGCTAAAAGTAGAAGTTTTTTAGTCCCTTGAGGGTACTTTTGGCCTGTGCCGTGTTACCCTTCAGCAAGAAACGGGGAGTGTGTATGAATAAAGCCACCGTGGTGAGGTAGGCATAGCAAAGCAGTCGTGTGAACGATGTCTTGTTGCGCTTGGCGTAAAGCAGACGGTTGCGCGTGAGGTAGTAGGTCTTGAGAGGACTGTCTATGCCTACTGACTTGCTTTCCTTGTGGAAGATGGTACAGGCAGGTTCGTACCAGATTTCAAAGCCACCTCGTATGATGCGGGTACTCCAATCCATCTCTTCATAATACAGGAAGTATCCTTCCCACATCATACCCACCTTATCCAATACGTCTCGTTTTGTCAGCATGGCAGCGCCATGTGCAAATGGGGTGGTGTGAGGCGTGTCGTACTGACCATAGTCATCTTCTCCGTTGCCTATGCTGGCATTACGTAAGGTAATCGTGCTGAGTTCGGTAAATCCTGCAAACTGAATAGGTCGGTTTTCCCAACAAAAACGCAGTTTAGGGCAGACCATTCCGATTTCCGGCTTGCTCTCGATGCGGTCAATCAAGGCACGGAAGTTGTCTTCCTCGACAAATGTATCGTTGTTGATGAACATCAGATAGCGACCCTCTGCATGTGGAATGGCAATGTTGTTGCCTCCCGCAAAACCAAGGTTCTTCTCGCTACGGACAACCTTTACATCGGGGTATTTGGCAGAAATCTCATCGGCATCATTGCCTTTGGATGCATTGTCTGTTACGATAATCTCATAACTGACGCTGCGAACGATATCCTTTAGGGACTGAATCAGTTCGCATGTTTCGTGCTGACCATTGTAGTTAATGGTTATGAATGAGATATCGTACTTGAAATTCATCAGTTTGTTTTAGATTATGGTAGTATTGCGTTTCTCTTGAACAGGCAGATAGGATTAGTGGTGCGATCCTGCTTTCGTCAAGCATTTACCGTTGATGTCTGTCGCGCTTGTTGGGCATTGTCGGTGTCTGTTAAGTCGACTTCATCCACGGTCTCTGCATCTTCAAGAAGAAGTTGTCTGTCCTTCTCTTCCTGCTCTTCTTGGATTCGTCTGTCAATGTCAGGTCCCAGGTACACAATCACCAACTGTCCGAAGAACAGGAAGCAATTGGGGAACTGCAACTGAATCTGGTTGGCATATCCTGCCACGACCATGGCTGTTGCTCCGCTTGTCAGACCTGCCAGCAATCCTCTCAGCTCCGGATCCCGTATCTTATAGAATACGATATACCCGGCATATAGGCACATGCCAAGGAATGAAAAGAGGAACAGGAAGCGTCCGATATGTCCGTAGTGGATATTGACGTAAACCCATGTTGAGTCGGGAGGGACGATAGACAGGAAGTAGTTCTTGTTGCTCTGCGGAACATCGCCTCCGCGAATACCTGCTCCCAGACCTAAAGGCAGTTCGTCGATGTAACTCTTCATGGCTTGTTGGTTCATCTCGCGTACAGACATAGATGCATCGTCGGAACTGAAGGCACTTCGCATACGACGAATCATGTTATTGCCTTGTCCGATATTGGTGAATGCAAGCAATACGAAGAAAGCGCCACCGACAATACCTGTGGTGATAAGTGCAGAGATTCTCTTTGACAGCAAAGCATATACGGCACCTCCAACACCTACTACAAAGATACCTGTTCGGGTTCCCGAAGCCATCATGCCGTAGAATGCGCATAAGGTGACAATGGCAAAGAAGATCTTTTCTTTCTTCAACCTGCAACTCAGCGTTACTGCTCCGAACAAAGCCGTCGTTGCAGCCATGTTACAACCATAGTTGGCAGCATCGCTGAACAAGGAGAAATAGCGGATAATACCGTTCACAAAGTGGGTCTTTCTGGCAGTTACCAGGAAGGCATTCTCTGCATTGTCAAAACCGACATATTGTTGCATCAGGCATTTTGCCGTACAGATGATGACGCATAATCCCCAAATCTTGTAGACGGTTTTTAACTGTTCCTTCTTGGTGAAAATGGCTGCACAGACTATCATTCCATACAATACCTGGAAACCCATGGTTCGCACCTCGGCAAACCAGCGTGAGACAATCGTTCCAAATTCTATCTCGGACGACATGTTGCCCACTTCCAGAATGGCATAGAGCAACCAGGGCATATAAATGCCCAGCATGGCACAGCTCCAACGACCGACATTGCCTTTGTTGTTCTTGTCGGTCACCACGCCAATGATGCAGACAAGGTACAGTATTTCTACGAACAGCGAGATAGGTAAGGGCAACTCCACATACCTAAATATTGCCATTACAAAGAAGTTTCCTATGAATAGGAGATACCAAACCTTGTTCAGCTTTCCTTCTTCGGGTATGAACAGCGATAGCTTCATTTACGATTGTTGTTCTCGGTTGCGGTAAGACCCATCTGAGACATGCGGTAAACGAAATTCTTGAAAGGAGTATAAGGAGGCAATTGACCTACATATTCTTCTACTGCATTGCGACCTGCCTCGGTAAGGTAGAAGAACAGGGTGTCCTTCTTCTCGAGTACCGAGTTGAGCTGGTTGAGTGCTTTCTGGTCAATATCCTTCCAAGTTCTGTTGGCTCTGGTAACCATGAGGTTGACGGTTCCCTCGTTGAGGAGTTCAACGGGTACTTCGTGCTCATCAAGTGCAGGATACTCAACAATCAGCACCTCATTGTTGGTCAGGTCGGGACAAAGGTCTTCAATGCTCTTTGCCATGATGTACTTCTTGTCATCGGTGAGGAAATCCTCATCGTAGGTAAGACGTCGAACCTGCAATCCAAGTGATGTCCAAAGGTCATCCAACTCATTGGCAATATAACTCTTGCCATTGCCCTCGCTGGTGCTGAGAAGGTTAATTACATTCTTATGCTCTGTGTCAAGGTAGGGCAAGAGCGACTTGCTCAAATGGCGAAGTGCCATATCGTTGATAATCTTGTTGTACTTGCGGTAGCGCAAATTGCTTTCCTTGGGATAGCATCCCATAACCGGCATCTTGGTAATCTTCTCCGTTCGCATTCGGTCACGCAAGGTGCGGTCAAGCATCTCGATGAGGTAGAAGAATGCAGCCACAAGGGCAAAGGTTACGAGGAATGTCATGACGAGAATCATCAGACGGTTGCTGGGAGCACTGTTGAGGGGGAACATGGGAGGATTGAGCACTCGCAAGGTTGCGGTGGTCAACTGAAGGTTGCGCTGACGCAGACGGGCTGCATTCAATGCCTTCAACATCTCCATATAGTTTTGCTCAATGAATCCGATATGTCTCTCCTTACGTCCCAGGGTTGCTCCAATGGGCGAGAAGTACAGGAAGTCATTCTGCAGTTTTGTACGCATGATGTCCATTGCCTGCATCTGTGCCATCGTTTCCTCCTGCTTCAGAATCTCTGCCAACCACTGACCCAGGAGTTCCTGCTTTTTGATACCCGCAGGACTACTGTTCGTATTGGCAATAGAGTTTACTACAGCTCTGGTATGTTCCTCTGCCTCTGCAAGTTCCCTGCGTGCATCGGCAATGACTTCTTGAGCATTATCGTCGTTTTCCTCTGCCATCAACTCAAGGTTTGAAATTCTTGACTTAAGACGAGAGATAGCGCTGAGACTCTGCAGGAAGTCCTCGTTGTTCTTGATGTTGTTGATGTTTTCGCCAAGCTGGTTCTCCAACCAGTCGATAACGGCTCTTTCAGACATGCGAGAAAGCAGTTGGTCATTCTCACGTGTCTTGTGGTTGGCGTCCATGATGGCAATCTGTTTTGTCTGCTCAAAGTAGTTGATGACACGCTTTGAAACATTGTAGGCAATCAAGTCATCCTCTGCACCGCAAAGTATTCTGTACAAGCGATTTACCTCATTCTCAAAGAACTTGATAACGTTGTTTGTCTCGCCGAAACGGATTGCCTGATACTGATTGATGAACTCCTCGTTCAAAATCTCCAACGTGTTGTATGCAATACCTGCATCGTTGGCAGAGTATGCAATCTGGATCATATCAGAGTTGCCCAACTGAACAACCTTCAATCGACTGGAAATGTCAGGGATACCAAAGTAAATGTGGTGTGACAGAATCTGGTAGATGAAGTTGTCCGATTTGGGAGCTGCATAAGCGGTGAGGTTGTCCACGGTTCTACTCTCACTTCGCTTGTCCACCAATGCCAAAACCTCATTGGGGGTCGCATTCTTCAAGTCGCGATAGTGCTCTGCAAAGATGTAGTTGTTGTCATGCTCAGGATCACCGTACATCAAACAACGTGCTAACAAGCGCAATGAAACACGCTTGATGGTCTTCTCGGTTGTGATGATAAGCAACAGGTTTGCCATGTTGGTTTCCGAGTTCTGTGATACGGAACCCTCCAGGCTATAACCCGAGATGATACCAGTGTAGATGGTCGTTTCTACATTATATAATTTATCTTCCTTACGGGTAAGGTACCATGCAATTACGACGGCAATGAGAGGTATGATAACCAAATACCATCTAATACGATAGAAAAAACGTAATATATATCTTAGAAACTCCATAATCTTTACTTGTTTTTCTTGTCTGAATAAGTGATGTCTACAATAGCATTCGTGATAATGGGCGTATGCGTGATAATCTCAAGAATAAGAATGTCGGAAGTGATGGATGATTGCAGGTTCTGGTATTCCTGCGTTACATTGCTTTCCCATCTCTTTGTCTCGGCAAGGTCTCTTACTGAAAGCTCGCCCATCTTGAACTCCTCCTTCGACAGCAAACCTGCGCCTTTGTAAGCGGCGGCATTTTCGCTGGCAGTCTTCAGAGAGATCAAGTTGTTGGTGATACGCACATACAATGTGGCAATGGTCTGCTTCAGGTTTTCGTATTCAATATCCTTTGCCAATTGTGCTTTCTCTGCCATCAGTCTCTGACGTTTAATACGTCCTTTCAGGTCCAGTACATGCGACAAGGGTACGTTGGCTCTTGCTCCAACATTCCAGTAGTGCTGTTTTGAACCCACATACTGGTAGTAGATGGGGGTAGCAACATTCTCGGAAGAACCGTAGTTGTCCATAACACCATATGAGTAAGAAGCGTATCCAACGAGCCACTCTGACCAAGACTTCTTCTCTTTCTTGAGAATCTCGCGCTGGATGGCCTCCTCACGTGCCAATTGCTCCACCGTTGGGTTCGACTTTGCATTTTCAAACAGCAAGCCCAATGGTGGCAACTTGAAGGTAGAATAGTCGATATTTTCACCGCCATTCAAGTCGTCGGTATCAAAATAACCGGCAATAATACCCTTATTCTTGTCGTCTTCTTGTGCTTGAACATTATTTGTTATCCCGAATCCAAGCATCATGAATGTAAGTAACTTAAATGTTTCTTTCATTTTGCTATATTTAATATTGTATTTTCTTTTGTTTCTCCTTAATACATCTCATTATCACACATTTTCTTTCTGGATGAACGCTGTGACCGTCTTGAAGAGTATCTTCAAATCCAGCTTAATGCTGTAGGTCTGGCCATACTTGATGTCCAGTTGCTTGCGTTCTTCCGCTGACATCCTGCCTGAGTCTCCTCTCTTCTCCACTTGCCAAAGTCCGGTAAGACCGGCGGGTGCTATGAATCGGTCGATGCAGTCATCTCCCGTAAGTTTCTCTGCCTCATAAAGGGGAAGGGGACGGTTGCCTACGACAGACATGTCGCCTTTCAATATGTTGAAGAGCTGAGGTAACTCGTCAATGCTATACTTTCGGATGAACCTTCCGACCTTTGTGATTCGTGGGTCATTCTCCAATTTCACGAAGGCATTCTCCGTCTCGTTCTGCTTCTGCTTGCGGTATTCGCTCTCGGGGATGATTTCGTCATCACCAATCAGGAAGTTCTCACCGCAATCCAAGTTCATAACGTCTGCCGAAGCAGTAGAAATCTTTTCTGATTCAGCATTCTGTTCCGCTTGGGCATATTGGTTCAGGGCGTTGAATTCTTTCAGTCGCTTGTCTGCACCAGTATACATGCTTCTGAATTTCAAGAAATTGAAAATCTTGTAATTCGCTCCTACACGTTTGCTTGAGTACCATACCTTTCCTGGACTCTCAATTCGGATGGCTATTGCCGTGAGAATGAAAATGGGTGAAAGGATTATAATGGCGCATGTTGCAAAAACGATGTCAAAGGTTCTTTTCCAGATGGGGATTCGGAACCTGAGCAGAGGTTTCTTTATCACAACATTATTCATCAACTGACTCTCGTGGTGATCAACAAACACGAGTTTTTGATAGAGTTCTTCAAGTGAGGGGTCGTCGTTGATGGTGTCGTTTACGCCACTATGATGGTACTTCTCGCGCTCACTATCGGATAGTTCGTTTGTCAGCAGGATGATGTAAGCCTTGGGCGTGTTATTATGTAAATATGAAATGGCGGTAAGGTCTTCGTTTTGGGTGCGCCGTTCAAACAGTACAATGCAGTTCATCTTGTCTGCATTGCATATCTGCTCCACATCCAAATAGTTGTGTGCTTGTAGGACGGTTGTGCCCGGTAGGTATTGGAGGCGCTGGAACGTCTCAGGATGCCTTCCAAAATAAATGAGCTTAGCCATAGCTTACAATTTCATAGTGTCTTTCTTTTACCTACATCTCTGGGTTGTTAATGCAAAGAATGTATGCGTCTCGCTTATCTCGTTTTCTTCAGATTAGATAATCTTCTTGATGCGAATCTTCAACTCCATGGGGTTGAAGGGCTTGACAATGTAGTCTGCAGCACCGATTTCCAACAGTTTGATTCTTTCGCTTGTGCTGTCTTCTGAACTAAGCATAATGACGGGAATATGCTTGAACAAGTCGTTTTGCTTAATCCATTCCAAAAACTCATCTCCTCTCATTCCCGGCATGCGTATGTCTGTGATGATCAAGTCGGGAGTGTTGCCATCTTGCAACCATTTTACACCTTGCAGACCATCTGGTAACCATGTGCATTGGAAGTCGGTAGTCAGATAGATACTCAACACTTTTGCAATGGTTTCCTTGTCGTCAAGGATTAAAATCTTCTTCTTCATATCTTGTTGTTTAAAAACATCAATTTTAACTTTGCAAAGTTAATTCTTTTTTTCCTTTTTTTACGAATTTTATCTCATATTTTATATGTAAATATTGTGTTTAGTGTTTTTTCTGTGTTATTTTGTGCAAAAAAATATAAAAATATTGTAATTTTGCATGTAATTTATCATTAAAATCAAAGTATATGTCTATCAATGATAACCATTTGGTTATAATGGCGGGCGGTATTGGTAGCCGTTTTTGGCCGATGAGTACTCCCCAGCATCCTAAGCAATTTGTTGATGTTCTTGGTTGTGGACGCACGCTTTTGCAACTCACAGTTGACAGGTTCAAGGGTATTTGCCCCACCGAAAATGTGTGGATTGTGACTTCTGCTTCGTATTTTGATATTGTTCGTGAGCAGTTGCCAGAGTTGCCCGTTTCTAACATTTTGTTGGAACCTTGCCGTCGTAATACTGCTCCATGTATTGCCTATGTAAGTTGGCGTATTAAGAAGATCAATCCAAAGGCAAATATTGTTGTTTCGCCCAGTGACCACATTGTGATGAATGTGCCCGAATTCGGTCGCGTCATTACTTCTTCTTTGCGTTTTGCTTCAGAAACCGATGCCATCATTACTTTGGGAATGAAACCAACCCGTCCCGAAACGGGATATGGTTATATCCAAGCCAATTTAGGCACTTCCAGCGCTCGCAATGCAGAGCTCTTCCCCGTGGATAGTTTCAGGGAGAAACCTGATCTGGAGACTGCCAAGAAATATATTGCTCAGAATAACTTCTTCTGGAATTCGGGTATCTTTGTGTGGAATGTCTCTACCATTGTCAATGCTTTCCGTGTATACGAGCCCAATATCGCCTCTATCTTTGAGGGAATGATGGATGTCTTGGGTACTTCTAAGGAACAGCAGACTATCAATGAGAAATTCCCTGAGTGTCCGAATATTTCGGTTGACTATGCTATCCTTGAAAAGGCAGACGAGATTTTCGTGTTCCCCGCAGACTTTGGTTGGAGCGACTTGGGTACTTGGGGCAGTTTGAGAGAGAATTCTCAGCGTGATGTTTATGGCAATGCACTCATCGGTCCTCGCATTGATGTGTATGAAACACAGAACTGTATGATTCACACTACGGGCGAGAAGCGTGTAGTCGTTCAAGGACTTGATGGTTACATTGTGGCAGAGGAAAACGGTACCCTCCTTATTTGCAAATTAAGTGAGGAACAGCGTATCAAGCAGTTCTCTGAGGAGTAATTGGAGATTTCGATTGTAAGGTCTTGTGCACATTTAATCTTTTGCTCATTGAATGAGAATAAATAGAGATTTTCTAAATGTTGTGTATAATAGATAGACCTGTTGTCGGAATGAATAAGATATCCTATTGAGGAATGATATCAGATAATCAATAATAGAAATTAATAACAGAATACATTAAATATATTTATGGAAAAGAGAAATGTAGCGTTAATCACTGGAGTTACCGGTCAGGATGGTTCATATCTGGCAGAGTTTTTGTTGGAGAAGGGTTATGAAGTTCATGGTACTATCCGTCGTTCTTCAGTTGATTTCCGTGAGCGTATTGCACATCTTGAGGGTAAGTCAAATTTCCATTTGCACTATGCAGATATGGGTGACTCTATGAGTATGTTGCAGGTAGTCAGCAAGGTTCGTCCTACTGAGATTTACAACTTGGCAGCTCAGAGTCATGTACAGGTTAGTTTCGACTCTCCCGAGTTCACTGCCGATGTTGACGCAGTGGGTGTACTTCGTGTACTCGAGGCTGTCCGTCTTTGTGGTTTGGCTGATTCATGCCGTATCTATCAGGCTTCTACCAGTGAGTTGTATGGTAAGGTAGAAGAGGTTCCTCAGAATGAGAATACTCCTTTCCATCCCTATAGTCCTTATGCAGTTGCTAAGCTTTACGGTTTCTGGATTGTAAAGGAGTACCGTGAGGCATACAACATGTTCTGCTGTTCTGGTATCCTCTTTAACCATGAGAGTGAGCGCCGTGGCGAGACATTCGTTACCCGTAAGATTACCTTGGCTGCAGCTCGTATTGCCCAGGGCAAGCAGGATAAGCTTTACTTGGGTAACCTCTCAAGTCTTCGTGACTGGGGTTATGCAAAGGATTATGTTGAGTGTATGTGGTTGATTCTTCAGAATGAGACTCCTGAGGACTTCGTTATCGCAACTGGTGTCCAGCACTCTGTCCGTGAGTTCTGCTACCATGCTTTCAAGGCAGCAGGCATCGAATTGGAGTTCAAGGGTGAAGGAATGGACGAGAAGGGTATTGACAAGGCAACCGGTAAGGTGCTCGTTGAGGTATCTCCCGACTTCTATCGTCCCACCGACGTTGTTAACCTCTGGGGTGATCCTTCAAAGGCTAAGAAGATGTTGGGTTGGAATCCTGCTAAGACTTCGTTCGAGCAGTTGGTTTCAATCATGGTTAAGCACGATATGGAGAAGGTTGCTGCAGATCACGTTGCCAGTGTGATGCGCACCAACTTGGCAGAATACCTTGAGAAAGGACTTGTGAAGTAAGTTGCTATATGGAAAAGAACGCGAAAATATACGTTGCAGGTCATCGTGGCATGGTAGGTAGTGCCATCGTTCGTGAGTTGCAACGCCAGGGTTATAACAACATTATTACCCGTACTCACAAGGAGTTGGACCTTTGTCGTCAGGATCAGGTAGAGGCATTCTTTGCAGAAGAGAAGCCCGAGTATGTGTTCCTCGCCGCAGCAAAGGTAGGTGGTATTGAGGCCAATCAGTCTGCTTTGGCAGATTTCATGTATGACAACATGATCCTTGAGATGAATGTCATTCATTCAGCCTGGAAGAATGGTTGCAAGAAACTCGAGTTCCTTGGTTCTTCTTGCATCTATCCTCGTATGGCTCCCCAGCCCATGCCCGAGAGTTGCTTGCTTACCAGCGAATTGGAGAAGACCAACGAGGCATACGCCTTGGCAAAGATTAGCGGTTTGAAGTATTGCGAGTTCCTGAACCGTCAGTACGGAACTGATTACATCTCAGTAATGCCTACTAACTTGTACGGTCCCAACGATAACTATCATCCCACTCACAGTCATGTACTTCCTGCCTTGATCCGTCGTTTCCACGAGGCAAAGGTCAACGGTCTCTCTACAGTTACTTGCTGGGGTGATGGAAGTCCTCTTCGTGAGTTCCTTTATGTAGACGACCTTGCCAACCTTTGTGTGTTCTTGATGAATAACTACTCTGGCAATGAGACCGTTAATGCGGGTACGGGTAAGGAACTTACCATTAAGGCATTGACGGAATTGGTGGCTAAGGTGGTTGGTTATGATGGCGAGATTCTTTGGGATTCGAGCAAGCCTAATGGTACACCTCGCAAGTTGCTTGACGTTTCTAAGGCATCAAAGTTGGGTTGGACCTACAAGACAGAGTTAGAGGATGGTATCCGTCTTTCTTACGATGATTTCCTGAACAATCCCATGCGCGCAGAACGTTGATTTGTGTGTTCGTTTGATGCAAACGCGACATACAAAAGAAAATAAAAAAAGCCCAGTCTCCGAATCACTTCGTTGGCTGGGCCATTTCTTTATATAAATGCAATAATAGGTTCTATTATATGGGGGGTGTTGTTAGCGTCCGCCTCTGCCACCACCGTGACTGTGTCCGCCACCTTGTGAACCACCGCCTCTTGAACTGCCACCTCCGCTACTGCGAGTACTGCCACCACCGAAGCTACCGCCTCTTGATGAACTGCTGGGACCGCTGTAGCTACCACCTCTTGTTGAACTGCTGGGGCCACTGTAGTTACCGCCTCTTGATGAACTGCTGGGGCCACTGTAGCTACCGCCTCTTGTTGAACTGCTGGGACCGCTGTAGCTACCACCTCTTGATGAACTGCTGGGGCCGCTGTAGCTACCGCCTCTTGTAGAATTGCTGGGTCTGTCGAAGCCACCTCTTGTGACGCTTTCGCTACCGCTTGAACTGCCATTATTGATGGTTCCGCTATTTCCACCGTCGGGACGGTTGCCACCTTCTGTTCCACCAGGGCGATGACCACCTTCGTTTCCGCCGGGACGGTTACCACCATTGACGTTACCAGGACGGTTGCCACCGTTGAAGTTACCGGGACGGTTGCCACCATTGAAGTTACCAGGACGGTTACCACCGTTGTAGTTACCAGGACGGTTACCTCCATTGAAGTTGCCGGGACGGTTGCCACCCATTCCGTTGGGTCTGCCGTTGAAATTGCCTCTGTGGCCACCATTCATAGCGTGTCCATGACCGGGACCGACATGAGTTCTGTCAATGCCTCTCAAACCACCGTTCCATGAGGGACGTCTGCTTACGTACCAGCCATCGCGATAGTGATCACGGCAATGTCCGCCTCTGTAGCTGTAGAAGAAGTTGGGACGACTGTAGTAATAGTGTCCGTAGTCATAGTATCCGTAGATGGGGAAGTACCAGCTTCCGTGACGCCAATATACAGGATGGAAGAAATAGTCAGTTGCTGCGAAGAGTGTCCACTGCCAGTCGTAAAGGATGGCACGAAGGTCAGCATTTCTGTAGCTCAGGTAGTTGCCGTAAACGTCGTCGACGGTATTCAATCCCATCAAGTAGTCCAGGTTGATCTCGTATGCGTATTCGTACTGTGCATCATTCAGATTCAGTTCATAAGCCATCTTGTCGGTCAGATACAGAGCCTCCTCTCTTGCGGTTTCATAACTCATGGCTTTTGCGCCAATTGCGGTTGCGATGATAGCAACTAAAGTTAAGATGTATCGTTTCATAATCGTCGTTGTTTTAAGTTTCTGATGCAAAGATACGGTCTTTTCTTTTTGTTTGAAAGGGAAATTACCTACTATGCAAGGGGAAAAACCCTACAACTTTGAACTGTAGAAGAAATGAGGGTCAAAGATGTCGCGCAGGTTGCTGGGGTCCTCTTTGAATAGTCCGAATACGCAACTACCTGAACCAGACATACATGCGTAGGTTGCACCTAACTGATACAAGCGTTGTTTTATCTCTGCTATTATGGGATGCTTGGGGAAAACACTTGCCTCGAAATCATTATATAATACATTCTTCCATTCCTCTACGGGACGAGCGATGGCTTCGTAAAGAGGGAATTGGGGCTGTGAAGGCGTAATCATAGAGTAGGCTTCGCGTGTTGAAACAAACTCATCAGGCTTTACCAATGCAATGTGCCATCCGGTCAGGTCCACTTCGATAGGAGAGAACTCATTGCCGATACCTTTTGCAAAGGTGGGTTTCTTCTTGATGAAGAAGGCACAGTCGGCACCGAGTCGTGACACGCGTCGTTCCATCTCCTCGTCCGACATGTCGAGACAGAAATACTTGTTCAACAGACGCATCATGCTGGCAGCATCGCTTGAACCGCCACCAAGTCCGGCACCCGAGGGGATGTTCTTTTCCAACGTGACAAACAACGGGGGGATGTGGTAATCCTCTCTGAGTTGCTCAACTGCTCTAACTACAAGATTGTCAATTGCTTTTCCGGCAACGGGAATGCCCGTCACCAGCAGTTGGTCGTCGTCGTCTTCGCTGATAGTCAGCGTGTCGGTTAGTGGAATGGGGTAAAAAACGGTTTCAATGTTATGATACCCATCTGGACGTCTCTCTGTCACGTAAAGGCCAAGGTTGATTTTGGCGCAAGGGAAGTCTTTTGTTTTCAATTTATTCGATTTAATAGTTTATAAGTAGGTCTCCAAATTTGCTTGGATTAAATTTGTTCGCTTACTAGGGTTTTTGTATTTCAACACAAAGGTATGAAAAATTGGCAATAAAAAGAAATTAAAAGCCTTGAAATGTTGCTTTTTTATTTGGAAAATACTTTTCTTCTTCGTATCTTTGTGCGCAAATAGTACTTATCAAATAATTATATGGTAAAGAAGGAATCAAAATTAGAGTCAGTTCTTGATTTGAATGCAAGCAATGTGTGGGGCGCAGAAGCCCTTGAGATTGCTGAGATGTGGGAGATAGACAAGCACGAGGAAGACTTCCACAATAGTGAGGACAAGATACTGAATATCATTCGTCTTTCTTTTGATGTTGTACATTACAACGAGAAGGATCTTCGTGAAAAGGCAAAGTATGAGAATGGTGAGTGGGCCGTGTTTACACGTATCAGACCCAAGCGTGGATGTAGTTCTGTAGCTATCCGCAAGAAGGAAATCAAGCGTCTTACCGACCTCAGTTACGAGAACATCAAGCACGTTTCTGCAGCTCTTTTGCTCGATCTTATCGACCGTAACTTCGGTGGTGGTTGGGATTCTATTCAGCTTTCAATGAAGGATATCATCGAGAGCGGTTTTGAAATCAGTACCACAACATTGCCTACCAACCGTCTGCACTCACCCGGCGGAACCTATGAGCGCAAGGTACAGGCTGGTTTTGAGGTACTTGAGGTGCCCAAGGGTAACTGGACAGAGGCAATCTTTGCCAAGAAGAAGGATCCTGTTGAGAAACTCCACTTGCAGAATGAGTCACGCTATGACGAGGACGGAAATCTGATTTCAAATGTCGATGAAGACTTGAACGACGATCCCGATATGGACAAGGACGAGATGAGCGATGACGAGACCTATTACAGCTCATATTCAGTTGGTGTCCGCAAGGATGGCGATGAAGAAGATGACTTCGCTGGTTTGGCTTTGGAAGGCGACAACGAGGGTGTTGGCGACGACGAGGATTAAACTATCAATTTCAGAATATAAACATAGAGCCTTTAAAGTCTTTTCAGATTTTAAAGGCTCTAAATTTTAATCACTCATCACTCGACTCTACACTCTACACTTTAAACTATGAATTAAGAACTATGAACTCCTCTAAACTCCACCAACTGACTCTACACCCTGAACTCTACACCCTGAACTCTACACCCTGAACTCTACACTCTGAACTCTACACTCTCAACTATGAATTATGAACTATGAACTATGAACTATGAATTATGAATTATGAACTATGAACTATGAATTATGAACTATGAACTCGTCAGAACTCGTCTGGACTCGTCTGGACTCTTCTGAACTCTGCGCACACGATGGCGGTGGCGATGGCTACGTTCAGGCTTTCCACCGTAGTGCGGTCGGCAGGGTAGGGAGGTATATAAAGTTTCTTGTTGACTAAGGCAGAGACTTCTTTTGATACCCCATTTCCTTCATTGCCCATGATGATTACACCATGAGCAGTAAGAGAAGTTTTGTATATGTCCCCTCCGTCCAGATGGGTGCCGTATATGGGTGCGTTGCACGCTTTGAGTTCTTCTGCAAGATTGGTATAATGTACGCGTACACGCGCGATGGCTCCCATCGTGGCTTGTATGGCTTTTGGGGCGAAGATGTCGGCAGTCTCGTTGGAGCAAAACACGTGTTTGATGCCAAACCAGTCTGCCAGTCGTACGATGGTTCCTATGTTTCCGGGGTCCTGCACTCCGTCAAGGGCAAGACAGAGTTCCTTTTCTGCAATCTCGTTAAGAGGGGTGTCATCCTTGGGAAACTTGAATAGCGCGATGACCTGTTGAGGCGAGCGCAGTAGACTTGCCTTCTCCAGTTCCTCTTGCGTGATGGTGTCTATTTCCGTCCCCTTTCCTCCCTGTTGCAGATCATGCAGCAAGGATTCGTTGTGCTCAATCCACTCCGTCGTTGCTGCCAGGTATGTGGGTTTCCACACGGGCAGAAGTTCCTCCATCATCTTGGGTCCTTCGGCAACGAACAGTCCCTCTTCGGTTCTGTATTTCTTCTTCTCCAGCGAGTGTATTAGCTTTATCTTGTTCTTACTTAGCATGAAAATCTATATTTTTCTGCAAAAATAAGCAAATTTCGCGAATAAATTGCTAACTTTGTCTTGTGAATTTCTTCGTTCGACATAAAATGCTTTGTTTGGCAGTACTATTCTCTTTGGTACTGTCGTCTTGTAGTGTGACTCGCTTCATTCCCGAAGGCGAGTATATGCTCGACAAGGTAAGCATCGTCAGCGACAGCGCTACGTTCAAGACCCTGCCTTTTGATGGCTATATCCGCCAGCATCCCAACAGCAAATGGTTCAATCTCTGCAAAGTGCCCATGTTGCCCTACATGCTCTCGTCTACCGATAGCACCAAGCGCATCAACCGTTTCCTGTGGCGCATTGGCGAGGCTCCCGTTCTTGAAGACACTATCCAGACCAACCGTTGTCGTAATGACATCCAGGGCGCTGTTCGCAACCTGGGATATCTCGATGCCGACGTGTCGGTAGAACGCAAGTATCGCAAGCATAAGGTAGATGTGCAGTACCGTATTGATCCCAAGACCCGTTATACCGTCGGTGTGCTCGAGCGCGAATACCGTGATTCCTCAACCCATTCCGTCCTTACTGCCTGTGAGGCAGGTTCGTTGCTTCACACGGGTATGGATTTCGACCTCAACGTACTCAATGCAGAGCGTTCTCGTCTTAGTACCTTGATGCAGAACAAGGGATATTACCGTTTCAACCGTGAGTTTATCCGTTATGAAGCTGATACCACGGAGGTTCCCCTTCAGGCTTGGGTGCGACTTATCGTGGAACCCTATCGCACTATCACGGTACGTTCTCCTCACCTTAAGTATCATATTGGCGAGGTGAAGTACGACCTCTCCAATAGTGTCAGTCGCATTCGCAAGAGTGTTCTCGATCGTTCCAATTATCTTTTTCAGGGCGACCTTTATCAAGAGCACAACGTGCAGGATACCTATGCGGCGTTAGGTTCGCTTGATGCCGTGATGAGTTCCACCATCCAGTTCACTCCCGATGCCGCCGACAGCACCTTGCTACATACCACCATCAGTATCAATACCAACAAACCCAATAGTATCAATGCCGAACTCGAGGGTACAAACTCGGCAGGCGATCTTGGAGCGGCCGTGGCATTGTCATATCAGAACCGTAACCTCTTCCGTGGCAGTGAGGTCTTTGCCATCAAGCTTCGTGGAGCTTTCGAGGCCATCAAGGGTCTTGACGGATATGATGACCAGAACTATCTGGAATACAGCGCCGAAGCCAGTCTGAAGTTCCCGGATTTCCTGTTTCCGTTCCTTTCGCACTCGTTCCGTCGCTTGTCCAAGGCAACCAGCGAGGTGTCGTTGATGTACGATAGTCAGAACCGTCCCGAGTTCCATCGTCGTGTGCTTTCCGGAGCGTGGCGCTATCGTTGGACGGGTCGCAATTCAAGGGTGCATAACCGTATTGACCTCATCGATCTTAACTATGTCTACATGCCTTGGATTTCGGAAACGTTCAAGCGTGACTATCTTGATGATCCCACCTCGCGCAACGCCATCCTTCGCTATAATTACGAGAATCTCTTTATCATGAAACTGGGTTACAACTTCAGTTTCTCCACCATGTCGGCAGGTGCCACCTCAACCTATGGTACCAATGCCTATAGCGTTCGTTTTGGCATCGAGACGGCTGGTAACCTGCTTCAGGGCATCTCTTCGCTCACGCATGCCAGTCGTAATGAGGACGGCAACTATAAGGTGTTCAACATTGCCTATGCTCAGTATGCCAAGGTGGATTTTGACTACGCCAAGAGTTTTAAGATTGACGATCGCAACTCCTTCGCCATTCACTTTGGACTGGGTGTGGCGGTGCCTTATGGCAACAGCACTATTCTTCCCTACGAGAAGCGTTACTTCTCGGGTGGTGCCAATAGTGTTCGTGGTTGGACGGTTCGCGGACTGGGTCCTGGCAAGTTCAAGGGGTCCGACGGACGTATCGACTTCATCAACCAGACGGGCGATATGAAGCTTGACATGAACGTGGAATACCGCACCCACCTTTTCTGGAAGGTCGATGGAGCCGCCTTCATTGATGCTGGTAACGTGTGGACCTTGCGCAACTACGATGACCAGCCAGGAGGTCAGTTTGGATTTGATACATGTTGGGAACAGATTGCCGTGGCTTATGGCATTGGTTTCCGTATGAATTTTGACTATTTCATCCTTCGTCTTGATGGAGGTATGAAGGCCGTCAACCCCGCTTACGATGATGCCCGTCGTCATTATCCCATCATTCATCCCCGTTTCAGTCGCGATTTCGCCTTCCACTTTGCCGTAGGCCTTCCTTTCTGAGTTTAGAGACGCGAATTTCATGAATTTTAGACGCGGATGACGCAGATTTCATGGAATTTTTTCTTCGTGTGACGGTGTGACAGTGTGACAGGATGGTTCTCTCATCGCACCAGCTCCACCCCATAGAGGGGGAGGTGATCCGTAGGAGCGGAGAGGGTCTTTTTCCGAGCAAAACTCTCCCCTCGGGGAGTTGGAAGGGGTCTTCTATTCCGTTAAAAGTTCCAAAAAACTTTGCAGTGTGTATTTTTTTTGTTAACTTTGTGCGAAAAATATTCACTCCATGATAAAATTCTTGTGTTTAGGAAGTGGAAGCAGTGGCAATAGCTACTTTCTTACGACTGGAAATACGAGCATTTTGATCGATGCGGGTTTAAGTATGCGCACCATCCGACGATCCTTACAAGCCAATGGTTATGAGGTAGATAAGGTTGATGCTGTATTTGTTACGCACGATCATGCTGACCATATCAAGGCCGTCGGGAACTTGGCAAATGACCTCAACCTTCCCATTTATGCTACTCCGGAAGTTCACATGGGTATCAATCGCAACTACTGCGTTACCAGTAAGCTTACAGAGAAGCATATACGTTATATCAGTAAGGAGCAGACCATCCAATTGGGCGATTTCTCCGTAACAGCCTTCGAGGTGCCTCACGACAGTAGTGACTGCGTGGGTTATCGCGTTGAGGCCGAAGGTGTCACCTTCTGTCTCATTACTGACGTGGGTCGGGCAACCGAGATTATCCAGAAGAAGGTGGGCGAAGCCAACTACCTGGTGCTCGAGAGCAATCACGACGAAGAGATGCTGGCTCGTGGTCCGTATCCCGCATATCTCAAGGGACGTATCCGCAGTGGTCGTGGTCACCTCAGCAATCGCGATTGTGCCAACCTCCTTGCCGAGCATGCTACAGAGAAGCTCAAGCACGTATGGCTCTGCCATATCAGCGAGGAAAACAATCATCCCGAGTTGGCACGCAAGACTGTCAGCACGGTGCTTCGTAGCTTTGGCATTATTGATGGCGTTGACTTCAAACTGGAGATTTTGAAGCGCAAAACACCCTCTTTGGTGTATGATTTGACCGTATAATGCGGTTTTTCTGAAAAAAATGCGCAAATAGTTTGGCGGTTTAGCAAAAATGTCGTACCTTTGCACCCGCAAACGAGAGATTACGCGTCCTTAGCTCAGTTGGTAGAGCAATTGACTCTTAATCAATGGGTCCAGGGTTCGAGCCCCTGAGGGCGTACAAAACCAACCAAATCTCTCACATGCGTCCTTAGCTCAGTTGGTAGAGCAATTGACTCTTAATCAATGGGTCCAGGGTTCGAGCCCCTGAGGGCGTACAAAAGAGAATCAAGCAATGCTTGGTTCTCTTTTTTTTGTTTTCTGAAAAGATGTTTCAGGACGCAAATTGACGCGAATTAATTTCTTTGTGCCTTCGTGTGAGATTTCGACACACTTCCGTCACGCTTGTCACATTTGTCACACTTGTCACACCGTCACACGGCATCTTTGTGACAAAACGATTGATGATTGATAAACATCTTTACATTTTGCCGTGCCATGCAATGGCATCACAATCGGAAAATACCTAAAAACGGCTTTTTTTGTTAAGATTTAAGAATTGTAACACATTGATTATAAGTACAGTTTCTGAGTATTGCACGACGAGCACCCGATGTGCCTCCGTAGTGCCTCTGCAATTTGGGGGGGATTCTCGTGCAAACGTAAGGTTTACCTAAGGTGAAGGACGGAGAAAGGAAATTTGTTGACAGGAAGAATGCCCCCTTCATCTTCCCGATGTGATTTTGTCACACTGTCACATGCCCTAGGCATTCCAGCAGGGGTGAGACGTGGCTCGAAGAGCAGAAGGAGTACTTTCTACCTTTCACTTCGCATAGCGATTCTATTACATGATACTCTTCTTGACATCTTGCTTTTTATTCATAGCCGAAATTCATTTTACTTATTTGTCATACTATGTGTATTTTTCATAATTGACATATAAAAATGTAATTAGTTTAATTTCTCAAAAAAAAATTAAAAGCAACATTTTGGGAACAACAAACCCACTGACAATCGGCATTTCTGCTGAAAATCAGTGGGTCTGCTTATTCAGTTGTCAATCTTGATAAGATGAATAACTGCCACTGTAAACGCAATGTGTCAGCACTTGCACGCGGGCATTTATTTTTTTTGTCCAACTCTTGACCTGTTGTTAGTCCAGTAATCTTTGTAAGGTTATAACTTCAGAACTCGAATTACTCTGGAGGTTAATAAAACCGTTCTCTTCGTGTCCGCGATACACCTCTTTCAAATTAGAATCAACAAGTGTAAACCAGGATGTTTCAGGTGACCAAAAACAGAAATATTCAACTTTGTTGGTTGCAAACAGCCCTTCTATGCTTGTGGTTAGCGTGCATCTCTGGCATTTTTTGAATTCCAGGTTATAATATCCTATACGTTTAGTCTCAACACCGTCATTGTCAATAGTTGATACTTGTCTTAAGCCATACCACATATCATACAATGATTTATATTCCTTACCCTTCAGCTTCTTAATATAACGGTCAGGATTACTAGCGCTACTCAGTGGATTATCCAAGAGGATTTTATCCTTTGACTTCATTTCAAGGTAAAATATGTTTTGATTTCCATTATCAGAAATAATAGTCAATTTGTTTCCAGAAAGAGTCCATCGATACACTCCATACTGGGTAGGATCTATTGAACTATCCAGATAATTACATGTTTTTTGAAGGCAAATTCCATCAGATAGGAAAGTGTATTCAAGGTATCCGTCATCAGATACTCGTTCATCTACAAACTGACTAACCCATGTGCCTTCAAGCTTTACATTGTCTATTTCCAATGAATCATCACTGCATCCTGTCAATGAAAGTATCATTGTTAATATTAAGGAAATAACTTTTATATTTCTGTTCATGCTTAATTAAAATGAATTAATAATCAGAAGAATTTCAAGAAACAAGATTCTTTACGCCATTGCTGCCTCCATGCAGGAAATACCGAGTTTGTTTTCTATCTCTGCAATACTCTTGAACGAGAAGTTTGTTGTGCCAGACAAAATGCGGCTTACATACTGAGGAGACACACCTAGTTTGTTGGCGATGTCTGAACGACTGAGACTATTTGCCTGCATATAGTCAACGATTGACAAGGCAATCCCGCGTGACCATTTCAGCCACACTTCGTTCTCTTGACGCCACTTTGCATCTTCGGTAAAGGTTGAAGGCTGTTCACTCTTGTGTGCCTCCAAAAAATCTAAAGTCTTCTGTTTCATAGTTAATCCTCCTCGAAAAAATCAATAAAACTATCTTGATCAAACACGCCATTCTGCTTCAGATAATCACGACAGGCATTTAGTTTGTCGAGCTCTTTTTGAGTATGCTCTCGCTCCTGCATGGTGGCAGTCAGTTTGATGGCTCCTCCAGTAACGATGTAAACATTCGGTTCAATTCGTATAGCATAAATACGCAACCAACTCGGATGCTGACTCCTGTCCCAATTCCTTGCCTTTTCACGAGTCAACTCATGTGCTCTGTTATCAGCCAAACTTAGCGGATGGAACAATCCATCAAGCTGCTCGGTATATGGGAAGTCAAGAATCAGTCGCTCCAGTTCCTGTGCGTCATCCATTGTATCCCTAATGGCATCGCTGACTTTCTCTATATGGAAGAATCCCTGAAGGTCATCAAGGTTAGCAAAGAAGAAGTCAAGCAATTAATTGAAATTACTCCATTGACGAAATAGCAACGACAGTTCATCCGTCTCTTTGCCTTCGTCTTTAACCGCCCAAAGGTGATTATATCCTGGTATAGTACGAGCAAATTTCATGAATTTAATCTTTTTTGATGCTGCAAATATATGAAGAATAATTGGAACACGCAACTTATAGGTTGCATTTTTCGTTTATGTTTAATTCAATTTAACTAAAAAACAGACCAAATCAATATATAAAGCATCATTTCTGAGGTTATTCTGAACAAAAAACTTACAACTTCAAACTATGCAACAATCATTCATGTTCGTTTTCCTAATGATAGAAAATGAAAATTTCGCTTGTTTTCCGTATTAAGATATGTTAAGCAGATGTTTTCATTTTGTGTTTTTTTGATTTTTTTGTTTCCAGTTTGTTTCTTTTGCTTGTTTCTGCTTTTCGGAAGGTCTGAATATCAATGCTTTACAATCCAAAAGCAGATTCTCAAGAAGAAGATTCTGCTTTATGTGTATTGATGTACTAAAAGATGTGGAGGATTGCATTCCGTTGCACTATGATCAAGGGGACGGTCGCGGGCTCCCTCAAAATCAGAGAGAAAATCAAACGGAAAATCT
>JAZUKS010000020.1:0-8543 GCA_045643405.1 Bacteroidaceae bacterium
CCCAAACGGCGCAACTGCTTCAGGATGATGCCACCATGCTCGTGAGTCCAGTCCCATGCATGCTTGAGGAGCTCCTCACGGGTAAGGTGGAGCTTCTGGATGCCCTGCTCGGCAAGACGGTTTACCACCTTTGCCTCGGTAGCAATAGAAGCGTGGTCAGTACCGGGCACCCAACAAGCATTCTTGCCATCGAGACGTGCCTTACGAACCAAAATATCCTGAATCGTATTGTTCAGCATGTGTCCCATGTGAAGCACACCGGTAACATTTGGGGGAGGGATAACGACTGTATAAGGCTCACGGCCATCGGGCTTACTGCTAAAGAGTTTGTTGTCCAGCCAATACTGGTACCATTTTCCCTCAACGTCAGAGGGAGAGTACTTGGTTGCTAATTCCATGTGTATATATTGTTATTTTATTGTATTCTTGAGTGAATATGCGGACATATTTGGGTGCAAAATTACAAAAAATCGTACGAAAAGTCGCACTTTTATTCTATTATTTGTATATTTGTGAAACAAAAAAATAAATGGAGGAAGTTTCTTCCACCAACAACATAGCATAATTATGGAAAAACAGCATACAAGAGAGGAAAAGATGCAGGCATTCGGTCGCCTGTTGGATGTGATGGACACCCTACGCGAGAAATGCCCTTGGGATGCCAAACAGACCAATGAGTCATTGCGTCCCAACACCATCGAGGAGACGTTCGAACTTTGCGACGCCTTGATGAAAAACGACAACAAGGAGATCTGCAAGGAACTGGGCGACGTACTGCTTCACGTGGTGTTCTACGCCAAGATAGGAAGCGAGAAGGGAGAGTTTGACATTGCTGACGTATGCAACAGACTCTGCGACAAACTGATCTTCAGACATCCTCACGTATATCCTCCTGCCGAGACTCCCACCCCTTCTGGCGCAGAGGAAGGCAAGGGCAGTTCCGATGGTCTTGTAGAGGTAAAATCGGCCAACGACGTCTCACTCAACTGGGAAAAGATCAAGCAGAAGGAGAAGGATGGAAACAAGACCGTACTCTCGGGCGTACCCGACGCCCTACCCTCGCTCATCAAGGCATACAGAATACAGGACAAGGCACGCAACGTGGGCTTTGACTGGGACAAGCGCGAGGACGTATGGGACAAGGTAAAAGAAGAACTGGGCGAGTTGCAGGTAGAACTGGAGCGTAATGACAAAGACAAGAGTACCAGCGAGTTTGGCGACTTCATGTTCAGCCTCATCAATGCTGCGCGTCTGTACAAAATCAACCCCGACAATGCGTTGGAAAGAACGAACCGCAAGTTCATTTCGCGCTTCAACTATGTTGAGCAGAAGACCAAGGAGCAAGGCAAGCAACTGCAGGAGATGACTCTTGCCGAGATGGATGCGTTGTGGAACGAAGCCAAGGCATTGGAAAAGAAATAAAGGAAAAGAAAAAGTTGAAGAATATGAAGAGGCTAAGTTGGATGGCACTTGCCATATTGGGACTGGTAGCTTGCAAGAAAGGTGCAGATGGCAACAGCGAGGAGAAAAAGATGCAAATTGTAAGTGCAGAAACCGACAGTACAAAATATGGAATTGCCATTCGTATGAAAGGTGACTCGCTATTTTGGCTCACGGAGCATGGCGATTCGCTATGGTCGGATACACATACAGCCTTGATGCTGGGAACAATGGAAGCCGAGCACCGCTTGGCAGTACTCTTTGAAAACGGAAATAACCGCAAAGCAAAGAACGTCATCGACCTAAGCGACCTGGTTGGACGATGGGTAGAACCCGACCCTGTAAACGAGGGTATGGCTCAGGGAGTAGAACTGCAGGAAGGCGGAACAGCCATCAGCATCAACAGCCGTGCTACCAACTACGTTAGCTGGCGCTTGTACAACGGTAAGCTGTTGCTGGTCAATTCATACGAGGGTTATGTCGACGATAACGAAAAAGAAGACACATTCTACATTACCCGTCTTACGACCGACTCTATGATTGTCACCACCTCATACAACAAGCATTTCTACCGTAAGTCCAACAGCGAAAGCGAGGATGTCATTCGTGACTACAACATTGACGACATCCTGGAAAGCAAGGCCTTTGATCCAGAAGGAGAAGCACCACAAGGTTCAGAGGGACAGGAGATTCCGGAATACGACCGTATCTTCTGAAAAACGACCTCTCACCCATCCACTGCAGATGAAAAGATTGTGCTAATTAAGATGCATTTTTCCGTAGGGAAAAGAGCAGAGCATCGACTTCAAATGTGATTACGTTCGCCGATGGCGATTTCTGAGGCGAAACTTTTCGTACGTTAACAGCATAGCATCCCCGCTATAGCCAGCAAGACATCCAAAGAGAAATTGGATGTCTATTTTTATGAATCGACTTGAATCTCTTGAATCTACTTTGCGTACACTTTGGCAAAGAAATCTTTGCCACACCACCTCTACAGGTCGATGTGCATGTACACAAAAAAGCGTCGCCCTATCCCTCACAGACAAGACGACGCAAACCTATACCCAAACTAAATTATAGATAATGTTACCAATATTCTTTTACTTTGATGAGAGATAAAACTCAGGATAACTTTAGCAAATTCCCGCCGAATTATCTTTCAGCAACTTATGTTACTTATTTGTTTTGCTGGGGATTAGCATTTCTGTTTCCTCCCCAATTGTTGTGATGACTGCCATTGCCTCTGGGACCATTGCCCCATCCACGGTTCTGACCTTGTCCACCGAAACCTGGTGTTGCTCTTCTCAGCATATCGCGATGGAAAGCATCTTCCGCCAACATCAGGTTGAGTACCTTCTGAGCATCTGCAATCTTACACATCTTGTTGTAATAGTTCTGCTCCACTTTCGCCAACTCCACATTGAGCGAATTGATTTGTGCCACCACATCCTTGTAGTTCATATTGCTACTGTGGGGACCAGGAATGCCACTACGCTTCAATCGGGTGATGGACTGGTTGATTTCCATCTGCTTACTCTTCATCTCAAAGTAGAGAGGCATTACCTTGTCAGCCTCAGCCTGCGTAAAGCCAACTCGCTCGCGAATGTAAGCCTCCAGTCCTTTCTTGAACTCCTCAGGATTGAACTGTGGACGAGCCTGTTGGTTTCTTTGTGGCTGCTGTGGCTGCTGAGCCATCATGGGCGTTGCACTCAACAGGGCGAAAAGAATCCATATAAAAAACCTTTTCATCTTTACTCCTCCTAGTTTAATACTCCGTCAGATAAAGCGCGATTTCATTGTTATCTACCATAGCATATTCCAATGCATCAAACGCATACTGCTCATCGTAGTATTCCTGCTCTGCCTGTCCGAGCTCCTCCGAGCTTGCCAGCTGAGGATTTTCCTTTTGTGACAAGTTAGGAATCAAAACACCCAGACTCACAATAGCGCCTACTGCAACAACTGCGGCATACTTCCAAACACGAGGTATGAGAGTACGTTTTACCGCCTTTTGCGCCTCTTTGTGCATAGGAACCTGCTTTGCCTGCTCTTCTGGCAATTGTGCCATCACCCTACTGCACAAGGTGTCGAAATAGCCTTCTGGCACCTTGAAGGGATTCTCAGTCGTGCCCTCGGCACGCTGCCCCTTAATGTACTGTTTCAGCTTTTCCTCTGTCATATTTTTATTCCTTTATATATATAAGACTCTATTATTGCAAAAAGGTTTAATCGCGCATGCCAAAAAATGCAGTAATTTTTTGCACCGCCAAATGATAAGAGGTTTTGAGTGCTCCCACACTGGTACCCAAGACGGCAGAAATCTCTTCATATTTCATATCCTCGAAGTACTTCATGTTGAAGACCAACCTTTGTTTTTGAGGCAAAGTGGCTACAGCTTGCTGTAACTGCAACTCAGTTTCGTCGCCGTCAAAATAGGGATCGCTCTCCAACTGATTAGCGACGGCTTGCGATACGTTTGCCTCATCATCCAGACTAAGTCCAGCCTTATTCTTCTGCAAGAAGTCCAACGACTCGTGCGAAGCAATACGATACAACCAAGTGCCCAACGACGACTCAGCCCTGAATCCGTCCAGACCTTGCCATGCCTTGATGAAAACGTTTTGCATTACATCATCAGCGTCCTCGTGCGACAGTACCATACGTCTTACCACACGGTACAGTTGCTCTTGGTATCTGCGTACCATCACCTCGAAGGCCTCTCGGCGAGTGGCTTCGTTACGCAGAGCGTTGATGAGTTGCAATTCGTCTTCAACCATACTTTATTGACGCTGATTGATACAAAAGGTTTAAAAAAATACTTAAAATTCTATTTCAACCGAGATAATATCAGAACTGATCAAGCACCTTCTTCAATGCCTTGTCATATCCATATATATCGGGATACTGATTGATGCCCTCACCTCGATCGGGATAGAGCGTGTAGTAATCGATAAACACAGGAACAGTGGGTTTGAACATGTAGTTCTTCATATATTTCTCTGGATCTGTTTCCTCCTTATACTTTTTACCCTTGAGCGACAATGGTTCCTTGTCAATAGCGACACGAATCTTGTCAACCAAAAGCGAATCAGGTTCACCCATCAGGAACAATGCGAGGTCAAGAGGTTTCTGGACACGTACGCAACCATGGCTTACAGCACGACTCTTGCGATTGAAAGCTCCCGGCGAGTTCGTGTCGTGCAGATATACCGAGAAGCGATTGGGGAAACGGAAGATGAGACGACCCAAAGAGTTACCGGCACCTTTTTCCTGACGGATGGTGTAACGACCGCTCAACAACTGAGCCCTGCTCAGCGATGCCGCATTCAACTCCTCTTTCGTCTGGTTGTCGATAGCAACCATGTTATTACGATTGAAATATGACGCATCGCCTGTATGCGAAGGAGCAATCTCTTTCTTCACAATACTGCTTGGTACCACCCAATAAGGATTCAACTCCAAACGGTTGATCTTGCTACACAGCAAAGGAGTCTGATGGTCGGTCTTACCACAGCAAATCTTCATCGTCAAGTCCTCGGGATGGAACGAGTTGACTGCACGCAACATATAGGAAGGAAGATTTACCCAAATATAACTTCCAACGTCAACGGGACGGGAATAACGCCAACGAGCACGCTCAATGTTCAGACGAGCCACCTCTGCACGCTCAGTCTCACCAGCCTTCATCGAACGCTCATATTCGCGGCACAAGACGTAGAACAAGGAATCAGTAGGCTGTATGCTTGATGCAAACTCCCTCATATCACCTTCGTCCGCCATCTTCTGTATAGCAACGCTGAAGAACGAATCTGTAGGAATATCACACTGGTAGTCAAACAATCGACTCTTGGTATCGCCACCCGACGAACCATTGATGTTATGGAATACTCTGTAAGGACGAACATATCCAAAACGCTGACCGAAGACATAACGGAAATATGCCGTCGTGAGACGTCTCTCAAGTTTTCCCAACAATTGGCAAACTTCCTCTTGCGTGCAACTATCTGGTTTCAGCATTCGGAAAGCCGACAAGTCTGCACTAATCTCGTCAGCAAAGAAGCCAGAACGTTTCAAACCTTGTTTCTCTACATCCTTGATGAGGTCAAGCAGAACTTCTGCACGTTCGCTGACACCATCGGCATTCACCCAATAGAGGGTATCCTGCAACACTACAGAATCCTGCTGATGACTGTAAAGACGCTTGCTGTAGATGTCTGCATACATCCAAGTCGTGTCGGCTTTTGCGACACTATCCATAACTTCCTGTACGCGTGCCTCATCAAAAGGGAACGATGGTTCCGAGCCAAAACCCATTGAACTACATGAGTTGGCAAGCATAAGATACGAAAAAAAGAATGCGAGATGTAAAAGGCGCATTTTCATAATCATTTTGTGTTAGGAGAAAGGTGTTAAAAAGTTAAACTAAGCAATTAATTAACTGAAACCTTACGAACCAGATTGCCCACCTTGAAGATGTAGCATCCACGTGACAAACCTGTTTCAATGGTCTTGTCTGCACTATCCAACCGATAACTTGCCACTTTTACACCTGCCAAGTTATAGATATTAAGCACCAGACCATTTGCACCACATACATGAACATTGCTGCCACTAACCGATAGGGTAATAGGAGTGACCTCAGACTCAGGGCCATCGCACAACTCCTCTGCCATCATTGCGATGGGAGAACCAAGTAGCAAAGCTGCAAGGGATATTATTTTCAGACCTTTTTTCATGAATGCAATCTTGTTAATTATCACTTATAATATCACAAAATTACATCATTTTATTTTCACTACCAAAAAATATTGTGCAAAACGCTATTTTTTTAACAAAAAAAAGCACTTTTGCCATTTAACGCCCCCAATTCATTAAAAAAGAGCACATAATTTACAAAAACAACCTACATTATCATAAGTTATTGGATAGAAACCACAAGTCCCTCCTTACCCAGCAACACATTATCAAATTCTGCCTGAGCCTCCTTCAAATGAGCAGTCTCATTCTTCACTCTTCCGGAATAGTGACCGATAAGCAACTGTTTAACATCCGCCAGTTTAGCCATCATACCCGCCTGACGGGCAGTAGAATGACCGGTTTGTTGAGCGCGTTTCATGTATTCCTCGCCAAATGTTGCTTCATGATACAGTAAGTCAACTCCCTTGATGTACTCTGCCAACGAAGGTTTATACATAGTGTCGGAACAATAGGCGTAACTGCGTGGAGGATCGGCCGGGCGTGTCAATCTTTCGGAAGGGATAAACTCTCCGTCCTCGTTCTCCCATCCCAATCCTGCCTTGATGTTATTTATCTGACTTACTGGAATACCATAAGCCTCAATCATTTCAGGACGTATATGGGGCAACATGGGTTTCTCCTTAAACAAGAATCCCGTGCAAAGGGTACGATGTTTTAGCGGAAGACTCCACACTTCAACACTTCTATCCTCAAAGATCAGTTGAAACTGTTTGGTGTCAATTTCATGGAAAAACACCTTATAGTCCATTTCCTGACAGAAATTCTTCAGGATGCACTCAACAAATTCCTGCAAATCTGCAGGAGCGTGAATGTGCAGGTCTGCTGTTCTGCCCAACAAACCCATGGTCGAGATAAGTCCAGGCAAGCCAAAGCAATGATCGCCATGACTATGACTGATAAATATATGTCCAAGACGAGTCATGCCCAGTCCCATGCGTGACCACTGCATCTGTGCACCTTCGCCACAGTCAATCATGTAAAGCTTACCACGTAAGTTAAGCACCTGACAACTGGGAAGATGTCCATTGGATGGTTTTGCGCTACCGCAACCTAGAATATGGAGTGTAAAAGGTTCCATGGTTTTATATTAAGAAGTAAAAAAAGAAAGCCCGCGTTCATGACGCGGGCTTTCATATATTGAGAGTTTGATTACTCGCCCTTCTCCATCTTAGCCTTCAATGCAGCCAATGCATCGATATCACCAAGAGTGGTGCTTGCAGCAACATTGTTAACTGCGGGAGCAGCCTCCTTCTTCTCAGCACGACGAGGAGCAGCAGCCTTCTTCTCGGCACGAGCCTCAGCACGCTGAACATCTTCGTAGATACGGCTGTGAGAAAGGATAATGCGCTTGCTCTCCTTGTTGAACTCGATTACCTTGAAGTCGAGCTTCTCGTTCAACTGAGCCTGAGTGCCATCCTCCTTAACGAGGTGCTTGGGAGTAGCGAAGCCCTCAACACCATACTGGAGCTGAACAACTGCGCCCTTATCCATCATCTCGATGATAGTACCCTCGTGTACGCTACCCTGAGTGAATACGGTCTCGAATACATCCCAAGGATTCTCCTCGAGCTGCTTGTGACCGAGGCTCAAGCGACGGTTCTGCTTGTCGATCTCAAGAACGAGAACGTCAATCTGAGCACCAATCTGAGTGAACTCGCTGGGGTGCTTAACCTTCTTGGTCCAAGAAAGGTCTGAAATATGAATCAAGCCGTCAACACCTTCCTCGATCTCAACGAATACACCGAAGTTGGTGAAATTGCGAACCTTAGCGGTGTGCTTGCTGCCAACAGGATACTTCTCCTCGATGTTCTCCCAAGGATCAGCCTTAAGCTGCTTGATACCGAGAGACATCTTGCGCTCCTCGCGGTCGAGAGTAAGGATAACTGCCTCTACCTCGTCGCCAACCTTCATGAAGTCCTGAGCGCTACGCAAGTGCTGGCTCCAGCTCATCTCTGAAACGTGGATCAAGCCCTCTACACCGGGAGCGATCTCGATGAATGCTCCGTAGTCAGCCATAACGACAACCTTACCCTTAACGTGGTCGCCAACCTTCAACTCGCCATCCAAAGCATCCCAGGGATGAGGAGTGAGCTGCTTGAGACCGAGAGCGATACGCTTCTTCTCGTTATCGAAGTCAAGGATAACAACGTTGATCTTCTGGTCGAGCTCAACAACCTCCTTAGGATCGCTTACGCGGCCCCAGCTAAGGTCGGTGATGTGTACGAGACCGTCAACGCCACCCAAGTCGATGAATACACCGTAAGAGGTGATGTTCTTAACGGTACCCTCGAGTACCTGACCCTTCTCAAGGCGAGAGATGATCTCCTTCTTCTGCTGCTCGA
>JAZUKS010000021.1:0-35403 GCA_045643405.1 Bacteroidaceae bacterium
TCAGGTCAGAAAGGTTTGTCTGTTGCATTCGACCTTCCTACACACCGTGGCTACTACGCCGACCACGTTCGAGTAGTCGGTGACGTTGGTAAAGCTGGTGTATCTATCTGCTCTGTCGAGGATATGAAAGTTTTGTTCGACGGTATTCCATTGAACAAAATGTCTGTATCTATGACCATGAATGGTGGTGTGCTCCCCGTATTGGCATTCTACATCAACGCAGGTCTTGAGCAGGGCGCTAAGCTCGAGGAGATGGCAGGTACCATCCAGAACGATATCTTGAAGGAGTTCATGGTGCGTAACACCTACATCTACCCCCCTGCATTCTCAATGAAGATCATCGCTGATATCTTCGAGTTCACCAGCCAGAAGATGCCCAAGTTCAACAGCATCTCTATTTCAGGTTACCACATGCAGGAGGCAGGTGCAACCGCCGACATCGAGTTGGCATACACCCTGGCCGACGGTATGGACTACCTCCGCGCTGGTATCAACGCAGGTATCGACGTCGATGCTTTCGCTCCCCGTCTGTCATTCTTCTGGGCTATCGGTGTAAACCACTTCATGGAGATTGCCAAGATGCGTGCCGGTCGTCTGTTGTGGGCAAAGATCGTAAAGAGCTTCGGTGCAAAGAACCCCAAGTCAATGGCTCTCCGTACCCACTCTCAGACCTCAGGTTGGTCACTCACCGAGCAGGATCCCTTCAACAACGTAGGTCGTACCTGTATCGAGGCTATGGCAGCCGTATTGGGTCACACCCAGTCACTCCACACCAACGCTCTCGACGAGGCTATCGCACTTCCTACCGACTTCTCTGCTCGTATTGCCCGTAATACTCAGATCTACATCCAGAACGAGACTCAGGTGTGCAAGCACATCGACCCCTGGGCTGGTTCATACTACGTGGAGAAGCTCACTCAGGAACTCTACACCAAGGCATGGGCTCACATCCAGGAGATCGAGAAGCTGGGCGGTATGGCCAAGGCTATCGAGACCGGTCTGCCCAAGATGCGTATCGAGGAGGCAGCTGCCCGTACTCAAGCTCGCATCGACTCAGGCGTTCAGACCATTGTCGGCGTGAACAAGTATCGTCTTGAGCACGAGGATCCCATCGATATCCTCGAGATTGACAACACCGCAGTACGTCTCCAGCAGGAGGCTGCCCTCAAGGAGCTCAAGGCTAACCGCGACGAGGAGCAGGTTAAGAAGGACTTGGCTGCTATCACCGAGTGCGTTCGCGAGTTCAGCGAGGGCAAGAAGAGCGAGCAGAACCTGTTGGCATTGGCTGTGACCGCAGCTGGCCATCGTGCTACTTTGGGTGAGATCAGCGACGCTTGCGAGGAAATCGTAGGTCGTTACAAGGCAGTAATCAGAACTATTTCAGGCGTGTATAGCAGTGAATCAAAGAACGACAGCGACTTCGAGAAGGCCTGTCAGTTGACCGAAGAGTTTGCTAAGCAGGAGGGCCGTCGTCCTCGTATCATGGTTGCCAAGATGGGTCAGGACGGTCACGACCGTGGCGCAAAGGTAGTTGCTACCGGTTATGCCGACTGCGGTTTCGACGTCGACATGGGTCCCTTGTTCCAGACTCCTGCCGAGGCTGCTCGTCAGGCTGTTGAGAACGACGTGAACGTAGTTGGTGCTTCTTCACTGGCTGCTGGTCACAAGACCTTGATTCCTCAGCTCATCGAGGAGTTGAAGAAGTTGGGCCGCGAGGACATCATGGTCATTGCCGGTGGTGTAATCCCCGCTCAGGACTACGACTTCCTCTACAAGGCTGGTGTAGCTGCCGTATTCGGTCCTGGTACCAGCGTTGCTAAGGCTGCATGCGAGATGATGAACTTGCTCTTGGGCAAGTAATCAAACTCACGCATATAAATAATATAAGGTGTCCTTCACGCACGAAGGGCACCTTATTTTGTGTTTTATAGCCCATTACTTGCTTTTCGCAAAAAAGTGTTGTATCTTTGTAGCCAAAAGAAGACTAACCATGAGACTAAGAAGAATATTACTATCACTTGTATTGTCTGCCACCGCAGTTTCAGCCACCTATGCCCAGCAACTCGCCTTCCCTGGCGCGCAGGGATGGGGACGCTTTGCGCAAGGAGCCAGAGCAGGAAGCTCGCCCACCGTATACCACGTCACCAACCTCAACGACTCGGGTAGCGGTTCGTTGCGCGATGCCGTTTCGCAAAGCAACCGCATCGTGGTATTCGACGTCTCGGGCGTCATCAACATCAGTTCTCGCATCAACTTTGCCAGCAACCTCTATGTTGCCGGTCAGACAGCACCCGGCGAAGGCATCACGGTGTATGGCGACGGAGTGAGTTTCTCGGGAGCCAGCAACATCATCTGCCGATACCTGCGTGTGAGAATGGGACATGGAGGCTCGGATGGCAAGGACTGTGCCGGCATAGCCAGAGGCACGAACATGCTCTTCGACCATTGCTCCTTCTCGTGGGGACTGGACGAGACGTTCTCCATCAACCCTGACGGAAAGGGCGACATCGGCGACATCACCATACAGAACTGCATCGTGGGACAGGGTCTGATGACACACTCGGCAGGCGGACTGATGCAGGCAGACAACGTGACGCTCTACCGCAACTTCTATTGCGACAACTCTACGCGCAACAATAAGGTGAAGGGAAGGAACCAGTATGCCAACAACATAGTGTATAACTGGAAGAATGGTGCCTACCTGATGGGCGGCAGCGACTCGAACGTCAACTCGTATGCCAACATCGAGTCGAACCTCTTCATCAACGGTCCTTCGGGCGGTGGCAACGCCTTCACCGAGGCCAGTGCCAAGTTTAACTGCTATGCCAGCGACAACTGGCAGGACAGCAACTGCGACGGCAAGTTCAATCCCTTCGAGGTGACCAACTACAGCAGCGCCAACCGCGTCAGCACTCCCTACGACTACCCCAAGCTGCCCCTCTACAAGGGCAAGGAACTCATTGAGAAACTGCTGCCCACGGTAGGTGCCTCGCTACCCTACCGCGACCAGGCTGACTACTACATGATAGACGAGGTGATGACGTTCGGAACAGAAGGCGCCCTCATCACCTACGAGACGGCTCTGCCTATCGGCGCACCCAACACATGGACGTGGTGGAAGGGCAATGCCATCGTGGACACGGACAAGGACGGCATGCCCGACTGGTGGGAGGCGGAGAACGGTACCAACCCCAACAGCAACGATGCCACGAAGAAGGCCAGCAACGGATATCTGAACATAGAGAACTACATCAACTCTATCACGGCAGAGCAACGACAGTTCTTCCTGCGCAAGCCCATCACCCCATGGCTCAAGGCCTCTACCACAAGCACGATGACCGTGGCATGGAGAGACTACACCTACGAGGAAGATGGCTTTGAGGTGGAGGTGACTGCCACGGACGGCACGACGAAGACCTTCACAGCCGGCGCAGACGCCACGGAGTGTGTGGTGACGGGACTGGAACCCGGTGCTGCATACAAGGTGCGAATACGTGCCTACACCAACAATGTGGGCGATATGACTGTTATGGGATATTCCGACTATTCGAACGAATGTACCTTCACCACACGTCCTCTCGAAGTGGGACTGGTTGACATCGACAGCTACGAACCGGATGTAACAAACTCTGCCGACGTGGCAGAAGGACAGAAACTGCTGCTCAATGCCGCTGAAGGCGAGACACTTGACTATGTGCTGAAAGCTGACATCGCACCCGAAAGCGTGGTGGCAACAGGCAAGGGAACGGTGAAGGTGAGTGGCAGCGCCATAACAGGTGCAACGACGTCGGTGAACAGAGACGGCGAAGGAACGCTCATATTAAACAACAAGAACACGTATGCGAGTGCCACGGTGACCCACGGAGGTGTGATAGAGTTCAACAGCATTGCCAACGCAGGTACAGCCTCTGCCATCGGTGCAGCCATGGCATTTGCCCAGAACTGGGTCTTCGACGGCGGTACATACGTCTATACGGGTGGTTCGGCATCGTCTAACCGTCCTGCACGCATCGACCGTCCCTCAACACTCGCCATCGACAAAGCTACCACCACACTGACCATGAGCGGCATCTTCGAGGGAAAGAGTCAGCTCACCCTCGACGGAGCAGGCACGCTATCCATTGCCAATGCCAACTTCTTCGGATATGATGGAGCCACACGAATCAAAGGTGGCAAGATTTACCTGAGCGACACAGAGAATGCCTGCAAGGCGCTGGGCGAGTCGGGCAAGAAGTTCATCATGGCGGGCGGCTGTCTGCAATTCGCCTCGAAGAACGAAGACTACCAGAACCTGAACTTCCCCATTGAGGTGGAGGACGGAACCACAAGCATACTCTCCATGCCCACACATTGCTACATGAAGTCTGTCATCACAGGCAATGGCACGCTGCAGTTCGACATCCCCTACGTACGCGCCTATCTGCGTCCCGACCTGAGCAACTTCACCGGTACACTCGTAGGTAACGCCAACAAGGGCAGCGGTCTGTTCTACAACGAGACGCAATGGAATGCTCCCAAGACGCGCTTCGAGATAAAGAACGGCATCACGCTGTCGTCATGGGCATCAAACGCCACCAACATCCTGGGCGGACTCTCGGGCGAAGCTGGCTCTTATCTGGCTGGCACGAGCAAACAGAGCAAGGGCTTCACCTGTACGTGGGAAGTAGGCTCTGCCAATACGGACGAGACCTTCCATGGTGTCATCAACAACCTTCCCGCAGGTGGAAACGCTGCCTACTCGGGCACGACAAGCATCGTGAAGACGGGTACCGGCACCTGGACGCTCACGGGCAACAACGTGTATAGCGGCACAACGGCCATCAAGGGTGGAACGCTCATAGTGAACGGTAACAACAGCGGAACGGGTGCTGTCAGCGTTGCCAAGGATGCCACGCTGAAGGGCACAGGAACCGTAGCAGGTAAAGTGACCGCAGCCAGCGGAGCTACCGTGGTGGCTGGCGACGAGGAGGTGAACCAAAGCATGCTGAAGCTTACAGGCGGTCTGGCATTGCAGAAGGGAAGCCGGTTGGTCATCCCCATCAAGAAGAAGGAGAATGGCGGTGTGATGAGCAACCTGATACGGGTAACGGGTGCCATGAGCATTACCACGGGAGCCGTACTAGAGATAGACCTCTCAGAGGCTGCCGGTCATGAGTTCAAGGCTGGCGATGTGATCTGCGTCTTCAACAACACCTCGCTCATGACAAGCAAGACGGGTAAGTTCACCACATTCTCGCCCGAGACTCCTGGCGAAGGTCTGCATTGGGATACGACAACGCTGCTGAGCGATGGCAACCTGCGCGTAGTGCGTGACGGTGAGGTGTATGAGGGTGGCGACACTCCTGCCGAAGAGACCAGGAAAGCAAAGCTGGAGCATACGGCAAGCGTGCAGGGTGGAAGCAACGCCGCAGCCAAATACCTTGACCAGGCAGAGCATTACTACAACAACTGGGGTACGACCTCATGGGTGGCACAAGCCTATGCCGACTTCTCGTTCGACATTCCCGAAGGGGCAGAGGTGCAGGAGGCCACCTATACCGTTACCGTCAACTGTGCCCGTGGCACACGAACCTTTGACGTCTGCTACCTGCCTGCAGGTGCACCCCGCATTACCTCTACGGCCACCATCCCTGAACTCTGTGCCAAGAAAGGTACCCAAGTGGCCACCTACAGCGACATCAGCACCAACTACACCACCAAGACCATCAACGTGACCCAAGCCATACGCGAAATGGCTGAGGCGGGTCAGAACTACATCATCTTTGTGATGTCGAATGGTGCCGCTGGTGGTAACATTTGCGGAAAAGGTCACGCCAATGCCCCCACCCTCACTATCACCACGTACAAGGACCCCTCTACGGACATCGAGGAAGTAAAGAACGAAGAACCAGGTATTAACAATTGCCTCTACGACCTCAGCGGCCGCAAAGTGAACGGCAACACCACAAAGAAAGGCATCTACATCAAGGGAGGGAAGAAAGTGGTTGTGCATGAAAGCTAACCCAGACGAAGAATGCCTTGCAGATTGGCCATAAAAGATTAAAAAACACACAGAATACACAAAGTTGTGTAACACAAAGTTGTGTATTCTGTATATTATTACTACCTTTGCGGCATAGAAACAGTATAACAATTAAGGCGCATGGCAATCAAAAATAGCAGTTTCGTGTTTGGTGTATCGGTCTCTGACTACAATTTCATTGGTCGAGAGCAGGAATCTCGCAAACTGAAGATGAACTTCGAGGAGGGAATCAACACCATCATCATATCTCCTCGCCGATGGGGAAAGACGTCTTTAGTACAGCATGTGCGAGGCCTGGTGGATAAAGACAATACCATAACGGTCTATCTGGATATCTTTGGCTGCAAAAGTGAGTATGAATTCTACAACTTGCTAGTGGAGGAACTATTGAAACAGACTGCCTCGAAAATGCAATTGTGGATGGATAATGCCCGCGACTTTTTGGCAAGGTTGTCTCCCCAGATCAGCGTGAGCCCAGAGCCTCTTTCTGATTTTTCCCTTTCGCTTGGCATCACTCCCAAGACGCATTCACCTAAAGAGGTGTTGGAACTTGCAGAAAAGATAGCCGCGAGGAAGAACAAGCGTATCGTGGTGTGCATTGATGAGTTTCAGCAGATAGGCGAAATGCCCGACACGCTTTCCATCCAGAAGCAGCTTCGTTCTGTGTGGCAACACCAGAAAAATGTGTCGTATTGCCTTTTTGGCAGTAAAAAGCACATGATGTCCGACATCTTTCAAAACAAGAAGATGCCGCTTTACCAGTTTGGTGACATGCTGTTTCTGCCTAAAATACCCACGGAATTGTGGTCGGCATATATCATTTCTCATTTTGCTGAACGCAACCGTACCATCTCAACGCAACTATCTGAGCGCATTTGCAATGAAGTAGATGGCTATTCTTCTTATGTGCAGCAACTTGCATGGCATGTATTCTCGCTGCTCGATGAAAGAGATACTGCAACCGATGAGCACGTTGACATTGCAATCAGGAACATGCTTGACAGTCAGGAACTGCTCTTTATGCAGCAGGTGGGTCCATTGACCGAATACCAGATGAACTTTCTCCGTGCTATAGCCTCTGGAGTGAAAACAGGCTATGGTGAAAGCGAGATACGCGAGAGATATCGCCTTGGAAGCGCCTCCAACATTACTCGCCTAAAAACGGCGCTTATTCGTGCAGATCTTATAGAATCTGACGGAAAGAAACTTAGCTTTACCGATCCCGTCTTTGCACGCTGGTTCAAGGCAAAGTTTACAAACTGACCTAAAACTACACATCACCCCTCTCGCTCCAGCCAGATGGAGAAGAAACGGTCATAGACGCTATACGTTCCGTCGGGAGCAAGGAGTAGCATCTCCTTATCTGTCATTGCCGTCACGGCCGACTTGACAGTACTTGCTGCACTCAACTTATGCCTCTTGACAAATGCACTTCCTTGCACTTCCTTGATGCTCCGTTCCTTGGCTATGGCTTGCAGCACTGCCTTCTGGCTGTTCGTTACCAACCTGAGGAAAGTCTGGTAGGTTACTTCATTCTCGGATATTAGACTACTGAGAACAAGATTGACATTCTCGTCTGTCAGGTTTTGTATAGACGACTCATAAAGGCGGTTCAGCAATGACTGCAAATACCATGTATGTCCATACAGGCGCTCGTACATTTGGCCGAACGTCTCCTTCGTGATGGTCTGCCCATGCTTGTTGAGTTTCTCCTTGGCAAACAAGTAGTAAGCCTCTTCTGAAATGGGAGCAAGGTGCATTAGTTGGCAACTCTGGTAGAAAGGTCGGCTAGCCGAGGTAAACATGCTCTCCAGGACATGGCGCTGACTGCCGGAGAAAACGAAATGTACGTTTGTCAGATGCTGGATGTGGGCACGCAAGAGTGCCTCTACCTTCCTGTCTTCGTAGTTGGCCACCTCCTGAAACTCATCGAATGCCACATAGCATCTCTCGTTGGACTGTTCCATATAGGCAAACACCTCTGCCAGTGATTGCTCTGCCAGTTCGGGTTGCACATCGACGGAGAAGCTTGGTGCTCCTGTCATAGGGTCGAACGAGACGACGGGACGCAAGGCTTTGAAGAACTCAGAGACTTTCTTTACAATCTTGCTTTGCCTGCTGTCCAGTGTGCCAAGTACTGCCAGCCCAAGTTTGCTTGCCAGTTCTGCAAGGTTGGACGTCTGGTAAAGGTCCACATAGTAGCACTTTGCTGTCTTCTCTGCTTCTACCTTGTGGAATACGTGCTTTATCAATCCCGTCTTGCCCATACGGCGAGGACTGATAAGTGCCACATTGCGACCATTCAGCAGAGCCGAGGAGAGTTTCTCCGTCTCTTCCACTCGGTCGCAAAAGTACTCTGCCGATACATAACCGGTCAACAGGAATGGATTTATCTGCGTATTATTCGTTCTCATATCTCGAACTTTTCGTCACGAACTTTTCGTGATACAAAGATACATAAAGTGTATGAATGCGCAAAATGAAATTCGTAGTTTTTGAAAAGAAAGCCCCAAAAGCATATAAAAACGCACTATCTGCAAGACTTTCGCGAAGGATTTATCCATACCAAAACAACACGTCCAAATTTGAGCAAAATAGCAGTATCTCACCACCATAAAAAAACGCCTTCACTTCACCACAGCTTGGTGATGAGAATGAAGGCACTTTTTTATGTTCTAAGACGGTTGTTTACCACTCAAGGTCCGTCCAGGTGTACTCATCCCTTTCTTCTTTGACGTCGAAGTCACCAGTATAGCCAAAATCAATGTAGCTTGACTCCAGCATTGAGGTAGATGACAGAATGGCTCGATGCTTTGTCTCTGGTTTTTTATATGGCTTTTTCATAATTTCTGCTCCTCCCTTCATTTCACGACATACTTCTTGCCATTCTTCACATAGATGCCCGCCTTAGCATTGATTACCTTGCGACCGCTGAGGTCAAAGACATTCTCGTCCTTTTTCCCGTTCTCTGTTGCCAGATCAACGTCTGTCTCAAAGTCCTCATCATCACCAAAGACGTATATCTTTACCTCGTTGACATTCTTCTTGTTTCCATCGCGATCGGTTACATCAAGATACCAGCGGAAGGGCTTGAGGTCGCTACTTGTTGAGGCAGCTTGTACCAACTTGCCATTACTCATGGCATAATAGCCGTTGGCTTTCATGTCCGTTCCGCTAATGGTCTTATAAGTACCCGTAAAGCTGAACTTGGTGTTCCAGCTTGTCACATCGAAGGTGTTCTCCTCGGTTTTGTAAAGCGTGGCATCTTTTACGGTTATCACTTTTTCGCCCACGCTCTTGGCTCTAATCAGGTAAGGTGTGTTGGGTTCTGTCCAGCCGCTCTTTATCTTGATTACCTCAAGTTGCGTGCGGTCAATGATGCCGTCGTCATCATCGTCCCACTGGTGTGCATCGTTGATGCGAGCCACTTCAAAATCCTTACTCCAATCAGCATAGCTCATGCAGAAAGGCACATAGATGGCTTGCCAATTGGTGTTGGCGAAGGTACGGGTGTAGTTGATGATTTGATCACCTTCCTCTTTTGTGTTTTCGTATTCATCGCCATCTGTTACATCCACACTAATAGGCAGTATGTTAGTAAATTCCTTCCAACCTTCTGCATTCTTGTAGGCATCTATGCTGGATGCTGGGACGTAGAGGGGGATGGACTTGTCGATACCTGAAAATGTCAAAGTTGTGCCATAATAATGTTTAGATACTGCTGGCGGATTCTCCGCATAGCACTTGATATACTTGAAAGGACAGTCATCAAAAGCAAATGGACCTATATAATTTACAGAAGCTGGCAATGTAAGAGAATTAACATAGATGAATCTATAAAACGATAAACCACTAACATGTTCTATGCCATTTGGTATTACGATGTCCATTACTTCTTTTCCACCAATAAACAAATGAGGTTTAGGAGCATACGACAACGTTATACCTTCACCATAGTCAAAGCTTCTGTAACAGATGGACTCGTAATTGTCAAAGAAAACGTTTTCATTATCTGAGAAGTTTCCACTGGTACCAAACTCCTTTACAGAAGATGGAATATGCAGGTTTTCTATTTCGCTCTCTTGAAAGCAGCTTGATTTCAAAACACTAACTGATTCTGGTATATATAGGTCTTTGATTTTGCATTCAGATATAGCTCCCTCGCCAATGCTGCGAACACCATTAGGTATGACAGAGTTCTTACATCCCATTACAAGTTCGTTTGTGTATTTATCAATGATGGCGTTACAATCATTTCTTGAATCATAATACAAATTTCCTGGAGCAACGCTTACTTTTTCAATATTACCGCAATACTCAATAAATACGTCATCAAGATGTACAACTGATTTGGGAATGACGATTGTTTTAAGTTTGCTATTTAACGATATGGCTAAACGACCTATATATTTGAGTGTATTAGGTAATTGGATTTCTTCTGCTTGAGTATTATAGAATGCATAGTCAAGAATAAAGCGCGTTCCTTCTCTTACTGTATATTTTGTTATATCTCCGTTTGTGGTCCCCACAACAATAGGACCGATGTATCTAATGTTATCAACCTCTTCAACAAGCGTTTCTAAGCAATTTGGAAGTGTGTTGTTAAATCCATCAACGTTAATAACAGATTCAGGAATGTATAAGCTTTGTAGTTTGTCACAACCTTCAAAAGCCTGAAGTTGTACAAACTTGGTTCCCTCTTTTATCTTGTAATCCACAACATCTTTGTCAGGAACTCTCAATAGCAAGTTTCCTAAATAGCCTTCATCATCTGTTCTTATTTTAGAACATTTCCGAAAAACTGATGCACCCAAATGATGAAGTTTACTTGGAATGTTGATGTTTTCAAGTTCTTCACAAGAACTAAAACAAAATGCCCCCATATAATAAAGATTATTGGGTAAATGAACATTCTTTAGTTTTGAAGACAGAAAAGCGCGAGATTCAATTGTCGTAATATTATCAGGTAAGTAGATTTCGGTCAAACTGCTAAAGTTAAAAGCTCCGTCTCCAATTGACTTTATTGTGTTTGGTAAAGATATTGATGTAAGTTTACTATAATAGAATGCATTAATTCCGATTCTTGTAACACGATATGTTTTCCCCTTGTATGTAACTTGTGAGGGAATTACAACATCACCTTCATAGCGGAAACCACCGCAAGATTCTTTAAACGTCACAATAGCCTCATCACCACTAAACAGATAGTAGATACCATCTATCTCTGCATCGTACGCACTTGCTGTGATAGGCAGTAGCATAAATAAAACCAGAAAGAACTTTTTCATAATTGAGAAATCCTAAAACGATGCCTCCCCAAGCATACAACAAAACATAAGGATACAAGAAAAACGCAGGGATAATGTCCTTGCTCATCTGTATTCTGGTATCGCCAAACACCATAGCTGAAATGAACTGAGTACAATACACCCCGCGCTGAAAGTATAGCAGTTGCATCAGCGCGGAGCTGTATGCACATACATATACTCAGTACGGGCGTACCTGCAACCATCATCCTTCAGCTTTGAAATTGGCGATTTCGAATACAAGGATAAAAGCGTGGAACGCCTTCTTGGTCATTGTGGCTGTCTAAATGCATACGAGGGATGCACTACGCTCCACATGACATGGGCAAAGTTACGGAAAAAGAATGAATCGGCAAAAGGTTTAGGTGAAAAAGTAGTTCTTTGTTCTAGCTTTTGACTTCGGTCAAAATGAAATGACTAACAGCGAACTGCATAAAACAACGGGCGCACCCACATTTACACGTGGATGCGCCCGTACTATATTACGATAGGCACTGAGAGAGATTACTCAGCACATATTGACCATGATTACTCCTCGTTAGCAGGAGCCTCGTTGTTCTGCTCGGGACGAGGACGACGCTCACCGCGGTCACGGCGCTCGCCACGGTCACGACGCTCACCGCGCTCGGGACGAGGACGACGCTCACGCTCTACATAGCCTTCGGGCTTCTCGAGCAATACGCGACGAGAGAGCTTGAACTTGCCAGTCTTGGGATCAATCTCGAGCAACTTAACCTGAAGCTTGTCGCCCTCCTTGATACCAGCCTCCTCGACAGTCTCCAAACGCTTCCAGTCGATCTCGCTGATGTGAAGCAAACCATCCTTGCCAGGCATGAACTCCACGAATGCACCGTAAGGCATAATACTACGAACGGTACCCTCGTAAACCTCACCAATCTCGGGGATGGCAACGATAGCCTTAATCTTAGCCATAGCAGCATCGATGGTCTCCTTGTTAGGACCGCTCACCTGAACCTTGCCTACGCCGTCAGCCTCCTCGATGGTGATGGTAGCACCTGTCTCCTCCTGCATACCCTGGATAATCTTACCGCCGGGGCCAATGACAGCGCCAATGAACTCCTTAGGAATGATAATCTGCTCGATGCGGGGAACATGGGGCTTCAACTCTGCACGAGGCTCGCTGATGGTCTTCATCATCTCGCCGAGAATGTGCTCACGACCAGCCTTTGCCTGCATAAGGGCCTTCTCGAGAATCTCGTATGAAAGACCATCGCACTTGATATCCATCTGAGTTGCAGTAAGACCATTGGGAGTACCCGTAGTCTTGAAGTCCATATCACCCAAGTGGTCCTCATCGCCCAAGATGTCAGAAAGCACAGCGTACTTGTCCTCACCGGGGTTCTTGATAAGACCCATAGCGATACCACTTACGGGAGCCTTGATGGGCACACCGGCATCCATCAATGAAAGGCAGCCGGCACAGGTAGTAGCCATTGAAGAAGAACCGTTGCTCTCCAATACATCACTAACTACGCGTACTACATAGGGATAATCCTCGGGAATCTGCCCCTTCAAACCACGCCAAGCCAAGTGTCCGTGACCGATCTCGCGACGACCTACGCCACGCTGAGCCTTTGCCTCGCCAGTTGAGAAGGGAGGGAAGTTATAGTGAAGGAGGAAACGCTGGTACTCACGAATGAGTACATCGTCAACCAACTTCTCATCAAGTTTGGTACCCAAGGTACAGGTAGCCAAAGCCTGAGTCTCACCACGGGTGAAGATAGCACTTCCGTGAGGACCGGGCAGAGGACTTGCCTCGCACCAGATGGGACGGATATCGGTAGTCTTACGACCATCGAGACGGACACCCTCGTCGAGGATGCAACGACGCATAGCGTCCTTTTCTACATCGTGATAGTAACGATCTACGAGACCGTTCTTCTCCTCGAGTTCCTCGGGAGTAAGGTCTGCGTGTGCAGCAGCGTAGCGAACCTTGAAGTCCTCGCGAATCTGCTCGAAAGCAGCTGCACGAGCGTGCTTCTCGAGAGCCTGCTTGGTAACATCATAAGCGGGCTGGTAGCACTCGTTCTTAACCTGCTCGCGGAGATCCTCATCGTTGATCTCGTGGCAGTACTCACGCTTAACATCTACACCAAGTTCCTTAGCCAACTCCTTCTGCAGACGGCACATAGGCTTGATAGCCTCGTGAGCAGCCTTCAAAGCAGCCAAAAGGTCAGACTCCTGAACCTCCTTCATCTCACCCTCAACCATCATGATGTTCTCCTCGGTAGCACCTACCATGAGGTCCATGTCGGCCTTCTTGAGTTCCTCGAAAGTGGGGTTGATAACATACTGACCATCGATGCGGGCTACACGAACCTCACTGATGGGACCCTCCCAGGGTATATCGCTAACAGACAGTGCGGCACTGGCAGCGAAACCAGCCAATGCATCGGGCATGTCCTTGCCATCTGCAGAGAAGAGGATAACATTCACATAAACCTCAGCGTGATAGTTGCTGGGGAAGAGGGGACGAAGAGCACGGTCTACCAAACGGCAGGTCAAGATCTCGTCGTCGTTTGCTTTACCCTCACGCTTTGTAAAACCGCCGGGAAAACGGCCAGCAGCGGCATACTTTTCTCTGTACTCTACCTGCAAGGGCATGAAATCTGTACCGGGAACGGCATCTTTAGCGGCACAAACGGTGGCCAGGAGCATCGTGTCATTCATACGAAGCATTACGGCTCCATCGGCTTGTTTGGCCAATTTCCCGGTCTCGATGCTGATGGTTCTTCCATCAGGCAACTCGACTGTCTTTGTAATTACGTTCATCTTGTTAAATATAATAATGTGTCTACATGCGTCGATTTGACGCGAAATTTCGTGCAAAGATAAGAATAATAGTTGAAAGTTGAAAATTGAAAGTTGAAAATTGAAGGTTTACAGAAGAAAATCAAACGTTTTTGGTGCAAAAAGGTCACTTTTGCACACTTTGCAAAGTCCATGTGCACATTTTATGCCAGTTTTACGAATTAGTCAAGAAACATTTCAACCATGTGCTGACAAGAAAATCAGTCGGACAAAAACCATCATAAGGGACACAATTTCACAAAACGGACTTATAAATTGCTTTTGATTATCCGAAATTAAAGATTTTTGTGTAACTTTGCGCGACAAATTACAAAAACAGAAAAATAGCAATACTATGAATAATAGAATTATCTCAAAAGTCAAAGCATCAATTCTTGGCCTCTCTGCCATGGCTGCGCTTTTCTCTTGCACCCCCAAAACTCCCCAATTCCACATCGAGGGACACATTGCCGGTGCCAAGGATACCACCCTTTATCTCGAGGCGATGACAATGAACGGACTGCAGTTGGTTGACTCTGCTCGCCTGACTGAGGGTGGAGCGTTCAGTTTCGCATACGCTGACACTACAAGCAGTCCCGAAATGTACCGCTTGCGCATCGGCAACCAGGTCATCAATCTCAGCGTCGACTCAACCGAGACCATTGGCATCGAAGCAAAATGGCCCAACATGGCATTTGACTACACGGTGAAAGGAAGTGGCAACTGCGATACCATCCGTATCCTCTCGCTTCGCTTGGCAAACCTTGAGAAACGCATCGTGGCAATGAGCAATGACCGCAACTACACACTCCAAGAGCGCGACTCAATCATAACAAAGATGGTAAAGGAATACAAGGACAGCGTGAAGATAGACTTCATCCAGAACCGATACGAGCGTGCCTCGAGTTACTATGCCATATTCCAGATGATTGGCCAGGTCAGCGTATTTGACATTGAGAGCGACGCAAGCGACGTGCAGTGGCTTTATGCTGTGGCTAATGCGTGGAATCAGCACTACCCTGGCAGTCTTCGCACACAAAACCTTTGCAACATAGCTATTCGCGGTCGCAAAAACACACGTCATCACACCATTGAGATCAACATTGATGATGACAAGATACGAGAGGCAGGACTTATTGATATGGGATACCCCGATATCAATGGCAAAGAACGTCGCCTTACAGACCTGAAAGGAAAAGTGGTATTGCTCGACTTCACTGCATACTCAGCAGAAAAGTCACAGGAGCGTATCATGTTGATGCGTAGTCTGTATGACAAATACTGCGGTCGTGGATTTGAGATTTACCAAGTTTCACTTGACCCTGACAGGCACTACTGGAAGACCGTAAGCAAGAATCTGCCCTGGATATGCGTATTCAATGAAGAAGGCATTGCCAGCGACATGCTTACAATCTACCAGGTTCAGCAACTCAACACCTACTTCCTCATCGACCGAGAAAACAACCTCATCGATCGTGCCGAGAACATTCCCGACCTGGAAAAAGCCATCGAGAAGTTGCTGTAGGATGTGTGACCGGAAAAATTCTACAAGACATATAAAAACAAGAGGCAAAGATACGCGCTTTTTCCAAACGCTACATCAAACCACAAATATACACCAAAAAGTTTGGTTAGTTCGGAAAAAGTACGTAACTTTGCCACAGATTAAAACATAGAACCACACACGAAAGGGTTCCGACTGCAAAAGGTTGGAATTCTTTTCGTTTAGTCTGTTCCCAAAGGGTCATTGGCCAACCTAAGCAATAGAGAAAAGAACGCAAGTTCAATGTTAACAATCTAATAACGAGAAAAGAACAAGTTTTTTTAATTTAGAAAATTATAGAATATTATGGCATATATGACACAAAAGGGCTATGATGAACTCGTAGCCAAACTCCAGCATATGGAGAGCGTAGACCGCCCCGCAGCCAGCGCTGCCATTGCAGAGGCACGCGACAAGGGTGACCTTAGTGAGAATGCAGAATATGACGCTGCCAAGGAGTGGCAGGGAAAATTGGAGGGCGAGATTGCCAAACTGAAAAGTGTAATCTCGAGCGCCAAGATTATCGACCCCAGCAAACTCAACAATGGTACTGTCCAGATTCTGACCAAGGTAGAGTTGAAGAATGTGAAGAACAACATGAAGATGAGTTATACCATCGTGAGCGAGACAGAGGCAAATCTGCGTCAGGGCAAAATCAGCGTAGGAACTCCTATCGCTCAGGCTTTGCTGGGTCACAAGGTGGGCGATGTGGTAACCGCCAAGGTTCCTGCAGGTGCTATCGAACTTGAAATCCTGAACATCACATTCGAGGAATAATATAGAAGAAGACCCTCACCCCTGGGGAGAGTCCTTTTTACAATAACCAATGCTGCTACCCCCTTTTAGTATAGCAGCCCCCTCCTTAGGGAGGGCGGGGGGAGAGTCTTTTTATGAGCATTTTCAGTAGAATCGTAGCAGGTGAGATTCCTAGCTACAAGATTGCCGAGGATGAGAACTATTACGCATTCCTCGATATCAGTCCACTTCAGAAAGGTCATACTCTTTGCATCCCCAAGCGCGAGGTTGACTACATCTTTGACCTTACAGATGAAGAATTGGCTGGTCTTCAGGTATTCACCAAGAAGGTTGCCGTTGCCATCAAGAAGGCTATTCCTTGCGTAAAGGTTGGCCAGTGCGTGCTCGGTCTTGAAGTACCCCATGCACACATTCACCTCGTACCTATGCAGAGCGAAGCTGACATGCGCTTCACCAATCCTCATCTGGAACTCAGCAAGGAAGAGTTTGAGGAGATTGCAGAAAGCATCCGCAAGGCATTTTAGTTTTCACGCAGGAGACTGCAATACAAAATAGAGAAATCTCTGTCCAAGCAAGCATTGCTTCGGACAGAGATTTTTCTTTATCACGAACCTGTTATCAGGCTACATTCAAGAGATGCTGTTCTGTTGCATCAAGAATATTCGTTTGGGTCGACACATACCTATCCACCACTGCCCTACCCTTGCATCTTCGCATCGTTTCTCAATCTTCGCATCATAGCAAGGTCGGACTTGGGACAAATCATCAGCACGCCAGCCTCCTCTGCCACGACAAAATCCTTCAGTCCACTTATAACAGCCAGATGCCCCTTGGGCAGGCGGATGATATTGCCTTCTGATTCATACAAGATACTTGCAGTATCAAGCGTGAGGTTATGATTTTCATCTGTAGGCGTATCAATATGAAGTGAGTTCCACGAACCGATATCTGCCCACCCGAAATGAGCCTGCTGCACATAAGCATTATCATTGCCATCCAACACGCCATAGTCAATGTTAAGTTTTGGCAGAGCAGCAAAGAAATCTGGCACCTCACGTTGGGTGGAATTGGCCAGTTCTGCCATCATGCGAGGCAACTCAACCTCGTATGCCGGCACTTGCTTGGTAAGCTGTCGAAGCATGACTTGCACATTGAACATAAATAAACCCACGTTCCACAGAAACTCACCCGACTGCATAAACATCTCGGCAAAGTCACGCTGGGGTTTCTCTGTAAAAGACTTAACCTTCGAGAATCCCGGTTTCACCTGGTCTCCCATCTGAATGTAACCATACTCTGTCTCGGGACGCGTAGGAAGCAGTCCCATTGTCAGCAAAGCATCTGTATTGGCTACAAATTCCAGTCCATTCAACACGTCGTTTTGGAAAGCCGCCTCGTCAGTAATCCACTGGTCGGCAGGCGAGCATATCACGTTAGCCTGAGCATCGCGTTGTGCCGCAATAATGAGCGAACCGACTGCCACACTGGCCAAAGTACCTCTTCGCAGAGGTTCCTTGATAATCTGACTATCAGGCATATCTGGCAACTGCTCACGTACCAGGGGCAGATAGTCAGCACAGGTAGAGACAAAAATATGATCGGGCTGAATGAAATTGCGGAATCTCTCGTATGTTTGTTGGAGCAAGGTATGTCCCGTTCCAAAGATATCCTGGAATTGCTTGGGCTTTTCTTCTGTGCTCATAGGCCACAGACGACTGCCTACGCCACCCGCCAGAATAAGGCAATAGTTCTGATTAGTCTGCGTCATGTTATTTCTCTTTTGGATTAGACTTGGTATTGTGTAGCGAATTTACACATTTTCCTCGAGAACAACAAACTTTTGCATGCTAATTTAGTTTTTTTAAGATGAGTTTAGATTATATCGTCTATTTTCGGTTAACAAGTCCGACACCAACAAAGATTAAAAGTGTTGCCAAAGCCGTCGACCATGTCATCACTCCCAAACCTACCAGTAAAGAGAAAACCATGGCAAAAATAGGCTGGAGGTAATTATACATGGCCACAGAAGTGGGGCGCAATGAACGCTGTCCGATGGGCATCAGGATATATGCCAAGAACGTTCCACAGCCGACCACATAAACGACATTGAGTGCGACGGAAGTCTCCACAACCGACCAATCAGTAGCAATTAAGCTTGGAAGAGAGATGGGAATCATCAACACGGATGACATAAGGAACAACCACTTCATCAAGGTAAAAGGCGAATACTTCTGCGTAAGGCACCTGAACTTGACGAAATATGTTGCTGCACATATCTGCGAGAACAAACACATGGCATTACCCAACCATGGGTTGGACACGTGTCTACCCGCATCCGTCTTTCCGTTAAGCACAAACAAGAGCATGCCGGAAAAACCGAGAAGCACACCAACGATACGAAGCAGTTTGGGTTTGTCACCCGTCAGGAACCATGCCACCAACAACGTAAACAGCGGAGTGGTACTGCACATCACCGAAGCATCGACTGGTGAAGTCAGACTGACACCCGTGATAACCAACAACTGGTTGATAAGGGTGATGAGCATAGAGGCAAAGAACAATTTCCACCAATCACCCTTTTCAATGCTCTCTTTCGGAAGTATACGCTTGGGCAACAGAATGCTGAACAACCAAAACAGCAATGCACCACCCAGAATACGCATGCCCGTCAGCGACAATGCCGATATCTGTCCAGAATTCGTTACCATCTTACTTGCGGGGGCCATCAACCCCCATATCGCATTAGCCGCCAAAATAGAGAGGTGGCCTTTCAATAAATCTCGATCCATACAATCCTAATACCTATAACAAATATGCTAAGCATGCAATGTGCACGCCTTAGCCGTTTCCTTAACACCTGAAATCAAACTACTTTATTTTTAATGTCCGTTGCACGAACTTTCGCATGTTGTCTATTAATGTTGAACGCTGATGGTTGTCGTTGACTGTTGAATGTTGAATGCTGATGGTTGTCGTTGACCGTTGTCTGTTGTCCGTTGTCTATTGTCCGTTGACTATTGTCCGTTGACTACACCATCCCCTTCTACCTCGCCATCTCAATACACAACAAGTCCTGAAGATGACGACCTACCGATGAACTGCTCACGTTATTAACCAAAATAGAAAACGCCAGAAAATGTCCATTGGGTGCCGTGACATATCCAGAGAGAGTCGACACCCCATTTACGGTACCAGTTTTCGCGCGAACATTATTATACGCTGGTGTTCCACGCATTCTACTTCCTATCGTACCGTCAACACCTGCAATAGGAAGCGATTCATACAAGGGGTCAAAGATCTCCTTGTTATGGTATGCATAACGCAGAATGGTACTGAGAAGTGCAGGAGTAGTCTTATTGGAATGAGACAGGCCGCTGCCGTCATAAATAGCATATTCGCTTTCCAATCCACCAGCACGCTTTATCATGTCGCGCACCTGCTGTTTGCATTGCTCATACGACCAAGTCTCTTCATTTCGCAGATCGCAAAGATTCAGCAACATTGACTCAGCATAATAGTTATCACTATTCTTCATCATTCGTTTCAACGTTTCCACAAGAGGGGTATTTAGCGACGTCACCCACGTGCCTTTCAGTTCCATAGGTGATGAGATGCTACCGTATGCCTTGTCGGCAGAAAAGGCGATGCCATTCTCGGTCATCGCATTATGAAGCAAGGAAGGAAAGACACGTGAAGGATGCTTTTCCCAGAACCAAGAACCTGACACCTGAGATTTCTGGGGTTCGTAACCGTATACCTTGCCGTCGATGGAATCAACTCCCAATGCCATGAGTTTGCCTGCCACGAAATCCACGTCATCCTTTCCCAAAGTAGGATCAAAACCACCACGCACATAGACATTACCCTTCAGGAAGTAACGGTCTATCGTATCTACCCCAATCGTATCATATGGAGTATCATTGCCCGATTCCTGACTGTCGGACTGAACCTGATAGCGGATGAGACGGTCAATCTGCTCCTCGCCATCCGTATAGATGTCCGTAAAGAAATTATGGTCAGCGCCTATCGTGCTCAATGCCGTAATGGAGACAAAGAGTTTCTGGTTGCTGGCGGGTATGAACATATCGTGGTCATTGTGCGAATAAATGGTAGAGTCTGTCGTCAAGTCGAAGACATTAATGCCAACCCGATAGTTTCTCTTCACCGTAGTTGTAACTCTGCGTGCTTTCTTTCCTTTACCTCGCCTTACCGTCTTCTTGGCAATTCGGTCACGCTGCAGCACAGAATCCAAGCGAGAACACAAACTGTGTATCCACCGTTGCTCTGGTGTCCAGTTTGCATGTTCATCGTCATCCAAGATAACAATTTCGCCATCTGCAGAATACTCTTCTTCATCAACCATATCGGACACTTCGTAGTCGTCCTCCTGCGCAGATACAGCAAGACCACCTACCCAAAACAAAAGAAGGGAAAAGAAATATTTCGTCAAATTACTCATACTAAGACCCAATAAACGGATACAAAGTTATACAAAAAACACCGAACCACAAAAGTAGAACAAATAATTCCCACCATTCTTGTTCGTTTCGGCACAATTCGCTAAATTTGCAAAACAAAAAAAACTCGCAAAATGGCTCAACACAACATAACGGGCAAGAACGGAGAGGACCGTGCAGCACAGTACCTTGAAGACAAAGGGTATCGCATCCTGGCACGCAACTGGCGCAATCGTGGACGAAAGGAACTGGATATTGTTGCCATTGATGGCAACACATTGGTCTTTGTTGAAGTTAAAACACGTTCTGCCAATTCCTTAACATCGCCTTTTGAGGCCATTAACGGTTTGAAGATGCACCGATTGACACTGGCAGCAGACTCTTTTATCCGCTCCCACAGCATCAACATGAATGCACGCTTTGATGTCATCGGCATCACCGGCGACAAGATTGAACATATAGAGAATGCCTTTGTCCCATCTGCCACTTATTACTAATATGCAAGACTTCCTACACATTCATCTCAACACGATAGATTCCACCAACAACTTCCTGCGCAATTACAAAGCTGAGCAGGATTGCCACATCACCCTCGTCACTGCCGACTTTCAAACTGCCGGTCGTGGTCAGCGTGGTAACTCATGGGAATCGGAGGAAGGCAAGAATATCGTTTTCAGTCTGCTCATCCACCCATCCACAGTTCGTCCTTCACAAATCTTCTCCATCTCCGAGATAGCGGCCCTCTCTGTTTGCCAAGCCCTCAACGAGTTTTTACCAGAAGACAAACTTCAAGCATCAAAGGGTGGGTTCTGCGTTAAATGGCCAAACGACATCTACTATGGTGACCGCAAAATAGCAGGCATACTGATAGAAACCGACTTGATGGGTGGACACATTGCCAACGCCATCATCGGCATTGGCATCAACATCAACCAGCAACAGTTCGTCAGCGATGCCCCCAACCCCATTTCTCTTTATCAGATTCTGGGCCATGAAACCTCACGTCAGCTTGTTATGGACAGCATGATGAAACACTTCACACATCTATACTACCAACTTGAAAGCGGAGAAGTTACCTCCCTGCACACCCTTTTCATGCAGCATCTTTACCGCAGCGAGGGTTTCCACCCCTACACCGATGAAGGTGGCACATTTCAAGCGCGCATCGTCAACGTGGAGCTATCAGGGCACCTCATCCTCGAAGACACCGAAAGCCTACAACGACGCTATGCCTTCAAGGAGGTAAGCTTTGTCATACCGCCTTGCAAGTAATACCACACACAGAATGAAACCCCGCCTCCGAGAGGGATTGTCGAAGTGGGAAGACACTCACCATACCGAGAAGATTCTTTTCGCACCTTCTGACTTCCGTGTTCAAGATGGCAACGAAACAAAGGAACTTTCTTGACAGAAAAACACGTTTTTACAGTCCCTGAAAGCATTTGCTTCGGCTTATCACCCTTCGCTCTCTCTTCGCTCTCCCTTCGCGATGACTTTGGCAACCCTTCGGGGTGCCCTGGCAAAAAAAGAAAGATGTTGACAAATTGTTTTAGACGCAGATTAGGCGAATTACACATTTATTTTCTTGTCGAGGTATATTAAACTGATATTAAACAAAGATTAAATGCATGATGATTTTAATGAGTGTTTAATACAAGCTTAATATACCCAAACTTCTGCCTCTGCGTCTTGGCGGTCAAAAATATTGATTTGTGCCAACACGAAGGTCAATTTTTAACTTTTAACTTTTAATTTTCAACTTTGTTGCTGTATTCTTTTCGCTTCTTTCCGAGTTTGCTGACAGCCTTTGCCACGGAGCTTACGTTTTGGGCAGGTTCGGCAGAGAGCGCAGAGTTGACAATCTGCTTTACGTCGGCACACTCTATCGTGCCGTTGCTGTCAGCATCCAACGCGCTGTTGTCTACCACATACACGGTGTTCTTGTCGCCATCCTTCGTGAGCACGGGAGCAGCATCGCTGCCCAGCTGCTGATACCAAGCCTGTGTGCCGTCGGTCTTGCCTGCTGTCCAGTTGCCCTCGTCATCCACGCTGCCGTTGAGCTGGCAGGCCATCTCGCCCGACGCGAAGCGGTCAGCGGCTACGCCGGTCTCGCAGAGATAGAAGGTGCCTTCGTTCAGGCCGATGGCTGGAAGGGATGAGGTGTTGGTGGAGTAGCAGTTCTTGATGAAACTGTCATTTGTATTGCAACCGCAGATGCTACCTACGTTCGTGGTTCCGCTTACTGTGGCGGTGGTGTAGCAGTTCTCGACATTGCATATGTTGTTATTACGAGAAATATTGCGTCCGCAAATTCCACCAACACAAGTACCACCACTTACAGATCCCATTGAATAACAGTTCTTAGCGGTACTTCCAGTTGACGTCTGGCCTGTAATACCACCAATATAATTACCAATTCCTGTGACACTACAATCACTCCAGCAATTATTTATTTCTGACGAGGCTGTATTTAGTCCGTTTATACCTCCCACAGCATTAACACCATTGATAAAGCCGGAGGCATAGCTGTTTAAGATTCTACCGCCGTCAATAAACCCACAAATAGCACCTACGCTGCCATACCCATTAAAATAACAATTTATAATACTGATGTTTTCAACACAACTATGTACCCCGTAACCGATAAACCCTACACCACTTGTGTTCGGTTCATTGAAGTAGAGTCCGCTGATAGTGTGTCCCTGGCCATCGAAAACTCCATAATATTTTATATCACTATTTCCTATTGGTGTCCAGCTGCGAGGTGTACTTGTGGTTGATGCACCTCTTGCAGTGAAGTTTCCATCGGCATCAAAGGTACCGTCATTCACCACAATATCTGCAATCAATTTGGCATTAGAATAGTTATATCCTGAATTGTATCCTTCTGCGAACCAATACAACTGACCAACATTACCGATTTCGAACCATCTGTCAACTATGTCTGCGGGTTGGTAAATAGGCACGTGGCATTCATCGCAATGACCAAAACCATTCTCGTCGAATGTGTTAGATGCATGTCCCTTGGCAGAAATTTCAAAAGTATGTTTGTCTGTGCCGTGAAAAGCAGCGTCATTATCATTTTCATAAATCGCCTCTGCCTGCCACACCTCAACACCCTTCTCGGTACATGTTGGGGCGACATAGCCTTCCTCCAACTTTGTAGGGGGAAGAGTCTCCTCACGAGAAACACGTTCATTGCAGCTATGACAAACTAATTTGTATTCGCAATAATATCCATTGACATTATGTCCCCAATAATAGCTAACCTCATAGCCATTTTCATGTCCATGACCTATTGCCTTGTCCTTTTCCTCTGTGCTATAGTATACAAGGCCATTTTTCGCGTCACAACGACTACATTTATAATAATATTTAGCATTTCTTGTGCAAGTGGCGGGCTGTGCAAGATAATCCGCAGTAGTGGTGAAACTACTGAAATCGTGTTTGAGGGCAGGAATGACTATGTCATCTATTCTTGCCGTACATCCTTTGTGAGTACATACAGCATGCTTGATGCCTGTGGTGGTACAGGTGGCAGGAGTGTCAATAATTTCGTCGTATGTATGCGCCTCGAAAATGGCGGTATAGCCCTTACTTGCGGTCACGGTAATCGTGCGCGAAGCATGGGTGTCGCCATCAATCCATCTCACGAAGTGGTAACCGGTATTGGGCGTGGCGGTGATGGTTTGCTTCGAGCCATAGTCGTATGTGCCAGCACCGCTGACCGTACCTTGGTTCTCCCAATAATTAGCAACACTTAGCGTGATGGTGCGCGGTTCGCCAGCGAAGATGGCAGTATAGGTCTTGTCCCCCATCACGTCTATGGTGCGCGTGGCATGGGTGTCGCCATCATTCCACTGCACGAACTGATAGTTTTTATTTGGATTGGCAGTGATGGTGGCCTTTGTGCCATAGTTGAATGTGCCGCCGCCGCTGACCGTACCAGCTTCGTCGTTATTCGCCTTCACGGTGATGGTGTGCTGGTCGAAGGCGAAGTAAGCATGATAGGTGGTACATTCTTCTGTCACGGTAATTGTGCGCGTAGCATGGGTGTCGCCGTCTCCCCATTTTACGAAATGGGCGTGCTCGTCGGGTATGGCTTTGATGGTTATCTTAGAGCCATAGTCGTATGTACCTGTGCCTTGCGTCGATCCGGGGGCCCCGTATAACGAGGTGACCAAGATATGGACTCGGTCGATGGCGAAAGAGGCAGTGAGATTGACATTATCAGTCAAACCTACGTTGTGCGTCTGTGCACCATTGTCGCTCCAGCTGCCGAAGTGGTAGTGCTCAGCCGTGGTAGCCTCCACCTTGAGCTGGGTAGGCGTGGTGCTGGTGGGATTGACGTAGCTCTGGCTCACCTTGCCGCCAGTGCCAGCATTGACGCTGACAGTAATGGCGGTGCTGGTGGCAGAGGTCTTGCCGTTACCGAGAGCTTTAGCAGCCACACCACTGAGGTAGTTGTTATTTTCAATGCCATTGGGCACCTTGCCCTTTGGCTGACCGGCGATAGCACCCACGTATGTACCGCTGCTTGGGCTGATGGTGCCGCTGCAGAAGCAGTTGCGGATGTACTGGAAGTTCTGGGCATCGCCATCATCGTCGGCATAGCCCAGGATACCGCCCAATGCATTAGGACTTGAGGCAGAGGTGGTGATAGAACCAGAGAACCAGCAGTACTCTATCTGCACGTTGGCGTTCTTCTCGGCATAGCCCAGAATTCCACCGTTGCTGTCCGAGCAGCTGCCCAGGGCCATCGTGCCGCTATAGGTACAGCCCTTTATCTGCGTGGTATAGCCGCCCGACAACTGGAGTATCTGTCCCACCAAACCACCGACGTGGTTCTTGGCTGCCGTCATGTTGACATTGATGCTACTATATACATTATACAACTTTGTATTACCCTTGGCAGAGCCTACCACCGAACCCGTATTGTTGTAGGCCGACGACAGCGTGCCGGCGAGGGTGACGTTCTGGATGGTGGCACCATTGGTGTAGCCGAAGAAGCCGCAGTTGTCGCCTGTAGCTGTGATGCTGATGCCCGAGACCTTATATTTCTGTCCGTCGAAGTTGCCGGTATAGGGTTTGCTGCTGGTGCCTATAGGTGTCCAGCTGCCCGAGAGCGTGATGTCGGCGGTGAGTTTGCCTATGGCATCTGTCTCGCCCCCATTGACCTTGTTGGCGAATGCCTTCAAGTCGGCAGCACTGCTGATGTTGTACGTCGTAGCTGCCCATACCTCCGTGGGCACAAGCCATGCCAGCAGCATGACTATTGTCATGAGCGGGCGTAGAAGATGTCTGGTTTTGTCCATTGCGATTCTTTATTTTTATGTTATAGATTTCTGTATTTCAAAAAAAACTCAGTGTGCGCCCCTCCATCGGTGAGTGTCATCGGTGCCTACTAGGTATCAGAATCTGCTCATCTAAATCGTTTTTAGGATGGATTATTGGCAGCTAACCTACATTCGGCTGCTAAGTTACAACATTTTCTTTATATTTCGGTCGGTTTTGCAGTATTTACGCATAAACTCAACGAGATTTTGTGGTGAGATGCGGCTTAGCATCATTCATCGAAGTGAATATCGGGTGAACGCCGTGTTCCCCAAGATGGTGTGCTGTAAAAGCCGCTACACCTCTCACAAAAAGCCGCTACATCTTTTTATAAAAGTCGCACCGTCTTTTTGAAAAAGGCGGTGCGACTTTTATAAAAACAGCTTAGCTGAAAAATAGCTATGCAGCTGAGGGCATCAGTTGTGTACCAGGGTACCAATCTCCTCGCCATCCATTACGCGCTTCAAGTTGCCCAAGATGTCCATATTGAAGACGTAGATAGGCAGGTCATTCTGCATACACATAGCAGTAGCAGTAATATCCATCACCTTGAGACCCTTTGCAATGACATCCTGATATGTGATGTCGTGGTACTTTGTAGCAGTAGGGTCCTTCTCGGGGTCAGCAGTATAGACACCGTCTACACGAGTACCCTTCAACATCACGTCTGCCTCAATCTCGATACCACGCAGACTGCTACCTGTATCAGTAGTAAAATAGGGACTGCCAGTACCAGCACTCATGATGACAACCTCGCCGTTCTCCATAGCCTCGATGGCCTTCCACTTGGTGTAGAACTCACCGATGGGTTCCATACGGATGGCAGTAAGCACACGGTTCTTCTGGCCGATAGCACCCAAGGCACTGCTCAATGCCAAAGAGTTGATAACGGTGGCACACATACCCATCTGGTCACCCTTGACACGATCAAAACCATTACCGGCACCAGTCAGGCCACGGAAGATGTTACCACCACCAATAACGATACCTATCTGCACGCCCATCTCTGCAATCTCCTTGATCTGTGCAGCATATTGATTAAGGCGCTCTACATTGATGCCCTGCTTCTGCTCACCAGCAAGACTCTCGCCGCTAAGCTTCAAAAGAATACGTTTGAACTTCATATTATCTATTTGGTTTATAGGACTATTTCTATACCTACCTCTTTACTGAGTAATTACAGCATCTACGGTACCACCCGTCTTGGTGTAAGCACCACCCACTTTGATACCACGACTCTTCTTTCCGGTATTCTTTACAATGGTGGTTCCACCGCTGATAGCAAGGTTACCATCTACCTTGATGCCCATGCAACGATGAGGATCGTCTGCACACTCAGACAAGGTACACAAGCCTCCGGCTGCAGTAACATTTATACTTGTCTCATTATCTGCATTACCAATTGACATATTGCCACTGGTCTGGATGCCTCTTGAACCATTACCCTTTGCCTGCAAGTCGATATTACCACCACTGATGGTTACGTCGCCATCGGTCTTGATGCACTTGCAGTCTTGATTTTTCACGATACCCGTAATCGAACCACCCTTGATGATAACCTGTCCGTTCTTCTCCTCGTTAACATCAATGGCGCCATTATCAGTCAGCAAAGTCTCAACCTGGATGCCATCGCCTTCGGTATTCTCGTCAAAGTTCACTTCTCCACCATTCATTTGGAAATATTGACCAACATGGAAAGCATCGCTCTTGGCCATTGCGATGTTGATCTTTCCGGTACTCTTCTTCAATTGCAGGTACTCTTTGGTAGAGATAGCATGACGCGCATTACCACTGACGGTAAGCGAACCAGAGCCCTCTACTTCAAGGTGACCCTTGCAATACAAGCAAGCCTTCTGGCTTCCGGTGGCTGCATCAGCAAGTACATTGGTCGTGCCAGCACTTAATACCATCGAAACACGTTTACCGCACTGAATGTCAATAGGCGCTCCAGTTGTACTGGTCAGATTCAGTCCGTCAAGAATAAATGTACACTTATACCCACCTTTGTAGGTCAGACTACCATTGGCGCTTGTACCAGAAAGCACAAACTCGCATTCGTTCTTCAAATTGTTATTGGTAATAACAACATCTGCACCATTCACGGTAGCCGTTACATCCGTTGCCACCGATGCAGGTATGTTCACCACGGCACCATTGGCGCTGTAAGCCACCGATACCTGAGGTACAACAATAATACTGTCGATAGCGGACATGGCATAACTCTTGCCACCTATTGTAATATTGCTTCCGTCAGCAGTCATCTCGCCTACCTCGGCAATATTCACGACCTTGTCTTCACCATCCTGCCAGATGCGCATGTGAGTCTGTGCATGCGTGGCAACCTGTGCCAAAAGGGCCAATATAAATAGAGTACACTTTTTCATCACTTGCTAAACTTTATGGTTTGCTTACCCAGATTTACTACATACACGCCAGACGCATACTTTGACAGGTTAACACGGGTTTCTCCCTCCACGTTAACCATGCCCTGCAAGGCACCACCTGCATTGTAAATACGAAGCAGTCCATTGCCTTGCGCAATCAAAACACCATTGACAACCTTCAGCGCCTCGCTTTCTTCTGCCATATTCTCAATGGCAGTAGCAGTGTTGCCAAAGAACATCTTCTGCAATTCACTTTGGGGAAACGTCACCTCTCCCTCACTGGTTGTCACCACCACTTGTTTTTCACTCACATTGAAAGTAATCTTCTGGATGGTTGCCAATTCGATGCTCTTCTCAGACGAGCTGGTAGCAACAGTGAGATACTTATAGTCGCTCTGCGCCATAGCAAAAGATGACAAGGCAAAAGCAACCCAACTTAACACTATCTTTTTCATTCGTATTTCTGTTTTATTCTAATTCACAGACTCTCACTTTTCCCCGAGCATCCTCCGTATTTCTCGGGGAAACCTCGTAGGAACATCGGGGGAATGTCGAGTTAAAAATCGTAACTATAACCAATGCTTACGGCATGCATTGCCTCGTAAGGATGTTGCATTCTGTCCAATGTGAGGACATAAGACAACGACACATCGTTATGCTTGTTAATCTTATATTCAGTACCCACGCACGTACGCAACTTATCAAGGTTCATGTGCTCGCCTACGGCCACATTGTTGTGAAACTCTACGGAAACAAAAGGAGACCAGTCCAAACGCTTCTTGTCAAGCTGGAATTTAATGCGTGAACGCAGTACCTGACGACTGTTGCAGTCCTTGTATTTCACGTCTGCCTCGTCCATGTAATAGGAATATTCGCCCGTAGTAGCATCCAGACCTTCACACTCATAGCGGTCGATATGCTGACCAGCACGATGGGTGAACTGATAACGTACCCTACCTGAAATGCGAAGCCACTTCCACAATTTCACAGAACTGTTGGCATCAACATACAAACGGTTGCGGTGTGACCAATAACTGGGAGTAAGCCATTTCTTGCCGGCATTTTCTTTGTTGTAGTCAAACATTAACGCATAACCCGCACTGAACTTCAGGTACTTGTTCGCTTTGTAACTCAGACTTGGACTCAACGAGAGACGGTCAACCGTTTGACAATTATCCATCGTTCGAAGTTCAGCTTCCAATCCTATGTCCCAGTTTCGGGGCAGACTCTTTGTGGCACCCAGTTCAAACCACGCACCGAAGTCGTCTTCATTACCTGCACAAAGGGCAAAGGGAAATGAGAGAAACAATAATGAAAACAATATCTTCTTCATAACGATAGTGAATTGTTAAAAGAGGACTATAATTTTGCTGTAAAAAACAAAATAACCTGCGTATAAGTTTATTTTGCCCTGGGCAGACGAGTCAAGTTCATCATACTGCTACCCTTGTCCATCTTCTCATCATAGAAAATGCGGATCAGCACGCTATCCTTGAGGAAATCAATGGTACCCACTTCGATAGACAGAATCTTCAAGCCTGTACGCTTTTCAAGGTCAGCAATCAACTCGGCGCGCTTTTCAGGTGCCACCAAGTTTACATTGTCGTACTTGATGTACTTTGAGCAAGAATCATTGATAATCTTACTGCTTTCAAAGAGCCATGCCAAGAAGATAAAGAACAAGTTAGCGAGTGTCAGAGAAAGGATATTCTCCCAATGCATCTTGACCACCATTGCGTTAACCACACTGATAGACACGAGCATAAAGAGGTAAGTCATCTCGCGGATGGGTATAGCCTCGGTTCGGTAACGTATGATACCAAAGATGGCAAACAGACCCAAGGCTGCGCCAGTCTTCATCTTGGAGCCTTCCATCAGACTAACAAGCAAGAAGATGCTCATTGCCATGATGATAAAGATAAACAGATAGTCACGACGCTTGCTCTTAGGGTAGTAGAAAAAACGTGCAATAATACCAACCATCACAAAGTTGACGGCCAAACGAATCAGCAAGGAGTAGAAATCATCCATGTGTCCTAATCCTAAACCCAAGAAGGTTTCGCCCATTACGTCTTCTAGGGGATTCTCCAAAATTTCTTCCATAATATTTAATTTAATTAGTTTTATTCAAAAATTGATTGATTCATGCTGTTGTATGTCATCCTTATTCTAGTGTCCGTTACTGCAATGGACTTCCTACCAATCTGCCAATCTTGACCAGTTTCGGTTTGAAGAGGTTTTGCTTCAGCGACTGGTTTGTCAGCACACTTCCGATGCAGTACTTGCTGAAACCACTGGGCTTGATGCGAAGCTGTCGCAACATATCCAGAACCGGACTGAACACATTACCATCTCGCTTCAACTCTATGATAACGAGTTCACCTGTTCCGATATCCTTGCCAGTTTCGTAATTATGAAACGACACGTCAAAGTCAATCGTCAGTCGCTCTGTCTTGGCATAATTCACCAAAGTGATACGGTGGAAGTTATTCTGCACCGTCTCGTGAATGTCACTTACCTGCTTATTGACACGCTCCATCAAGAACTCCTGTTGCTCTTCTATCTGTCCCTGTCCCGGCACCTCCACACGCTTCTTCTTGGTACGTCCATGGTTATTCTTGGTCTTTACTTCCAGAAAGGTCACACCACTGTCCATATATGTGCGCACACGAACCTTCTGCCTAGGTGCACGTCCATTATGATGATCCATGTAGAAGTGATGGTCTTCGGTATCCCAGTATGTGGTACGATAAGAGGCAATTCTGCTACCGGCATTGAACTGTGCGTAGTATTTTCCTTGTGCCAATTCGAGCAAGGCAGCCAACTGAACTTTATTCGTAACGAACTTCTTGTCCGTACGATTCATCAAGCGAATGGAAGACATCTCCTCCAGGGTGATGGGGTCCAATTGCTCCAATAAGTTCTCTATTCGCTTATCAATATCCATTTTTCACAGTTGTTTCACATGTTTTATGGTGCAAATGTACAAAAAAAATATAGTTATTACGTTACTTTTCTTGCAAAATTGAAATAAAACATATACTTTTGTTGCATTAAAATAAAAAAAACACATATTAAATCAAAAACATAACCTTATGATTGAAGTTAAGGAAGTGCTCGGCGCTGCCGAGGAGAAGATGGAAGAGGCTGTGATGTACCTGGAGGAGGCTTTGGCACATATCCGTGCCGGAAAGGCTAATACCAAGATTCTTGACGGCGTCAGAGTGGAAAGCTACGGTAGTCTGGTACCCCTGAACAACGTAGCCAGCATCACAACCCCCGACGCAAGAACGATTGCCATCAAGCCCTGGGACAAGAATATGTTCCGTCCTATTGAGAAGGCTATCATGGATAGCAGCGTGGGCATCACCCCCGAGAACAACGGCGAGATTATCCGCTTGGGTATTCCTCCCTTGACCGAGGAGCGTCGTAAGCAGTTGGCAAAGCAATGTAAGGGTGAAGCAGAGAATGCTAAGGTCAGCGTTCGTAACGCCCGTCGCGATACCATCGACAAGTTGAAGAAGAGCATCAAGGACGGTCTTTCTGAAGACCTCGAGAAGGATGCAGAGGAGAACTTGCAGAAGATGCACGACCGCTACATCAAGAAGGTTGACGAACTCTACGCAAACAAGGAGAAAGAAATCATGACCGTGTAATAAGAAACGCTTTGGTGTTTCTATTGTTTAGACGCAGATTTCGCAGATTACCACCACTCAGTTATCCAAGAGTTACAGAATCTGCGTAATCTGCGTTCATATAATATCATCCCATCATACTTTCAAGCATTGAACAAGACTGGCATCATCATAAAGAATACGGGAAGTTGGTATGTCGTTCGCACAAACGACACTCAGGAACTCTTTGACTGCAAAGTGAAAGGCAACTTTCGTCTCAAGGGCATTCGCAGCACCAACCCTGTTGCAGTTGGCGATATCGTTGAGATATCTCTACAGCCCGACGGTACCACAGGTTTGATTGAAAAGATAACAGACCGCAAGAACTACGTAATACGCAAGGCATCCAACCTGTCCAAGCAGAGTCATATCATTGCAGCAAATGTTGATATTGCTGTACTCGTCGTCACCGTGGCTCACCCAGAAACATCTACGACATTTATTGACCGCTTCTTGGCATCTGCCGAAGCATACCGCATTCCCGTGACCCTGGTATTCAACAAGATTGACCTGCTCAACGAAGAGGAACTGCATTACCAAGATGCGGTCATCAATCTGTACGAAAATATAGGATATACCTGCCTGCGATGCTCTGCCCATACCGGGCAAGGTATTGAAGAATCGACAGAGCAAGGAGTCCCCTCGCTTCGAGAGATGCTGAAAGACAAAGTCACATTGCTTAGCGGAAATAGTGGTGTTGGAAAAAGTACCCTACTCAACCGACTTGTACCCGATGCCAATGCCAAGACGTCAGAGATCAGTTCGGCACACGACACAGGTCAGCATACCACCACCTTCAGTCAAATGTTTGACATCCCCGGAGGAGGAAGTATTATTGATACTCCCGGAATCAAAGGTTTTGGAACATTCGACATGGAGCGTACCGAGGTAAGTCACTATTTCCGTGAGATATTCAAGATTGGGTGCGATTGCAAGTACGGTGATTGTACCCACACAAAAGAACCTGGCTGTGCCGTTCTCAAAGCATTGGAGGAGCACTACATTTCCCAATCACGCTACCAGAGTTACCTCTCTATGTTAGAAGATAAAGACGAGACAAAATACCGACAAGGGTATTGATAACTTATCCTTAGTGCTTACGTGTACTAAAACTGTATAGGGGCCCTTTCCGGCAACCGTTAAGAAGTTAAACTATCTGGTATCACGAATCACATCTCCCTTATTGATACACAAGTAAAACAACAATGACTAATGTTATTTCTTAACATAATCCACAAAACGGTATCGCTGAGCATGACGCTCGTCGGTATCATGTGCTTCATCAAAAGAAACTTCCCATTGGGTCTTATCGAACTCAGGGAAGAACGCATCTGCCTCCTTAGGCGTATCTTCAACCTCAGTAAGACAAAGACGGTCTGCTAAAGGAAGAGCCTGCTCGTAAACACTGGCACCGCCAATCACATATACTTCTTCATTTTCACTACAAGACGCCAAAGCATCCTCCAATGAGGGAAACACTTCAGCACCAGGGAAAGCCATTTTAGAACGTGTCAGCACCACATTACGGCGATTGGGCAGAGCACCTTTGGGAAACGACTGAAAGGTCTTGCGCCCCATAATAATCGTATGGCCAGTGGTGAGAGCCTTGAAACGCTTCAAGTCGTTAGGCAACCAATACAGCAACTTATTCTGAAAACCGATGGCGTTGTTAGCCGAAATAGCGGCAATAATGTTTATTGTCATAACTGGAAATCGATGTCTTGTACAAACAATTAGAGAGGTGGGGATACAATAGTAAAAAGTCAAAAACGGCGGCACATCACTGTACCGCCGTTTTTATAAGTTATTGATATTAATTTCTCTGTGATGCAGAGTAATTCAATCTCAAAGCATAAGACTTACGCAATACCTCCTTGATATCGGTGATGATACCCATCTGGGTGTAAACATCAGCCTTGATAGAGATAACCTGCTTTGTCTGATCCTGCATACCCTGACGCTCCTGTGCTACGAAGTCCATAACCTCACGAGTATCTGCGTAGCGGTCGTTCAACTGGATACGAGTACCAGTACCGAACTGACCACGCAAATTGTCGGTTGGAGGACCTACATAGATGAATGATACGTCAGACTTATGCTCAAGTTTCTCGAGCTCAGTACCCGAAGGTACTGTAAACTTCACCTTAAGAGTAACCTCACGCATGGTGGTAACCATCATGAAGAAGAACAAAATGGTGAAGATCAAGTCGGGGAGAGATGATGTACTCAACTCAGGCATTTCGCGACTTGCTTTTTTCTTAAATCCTGCCATAGTTCTTTAATTATTCTTAGTGTGCAAACTTCTTTGTATAGTCTACGGGTTCTGCCTCAGAGATCTTCTGGGGATAAATCTCACGGATTGCTCCCTTGTTATCATCATTCAGCATCTCGTAAGGACGACCAAACTTCTCTTTGGCTCTCTCATCACGCAACTCATTGTAAGCTGCAACCAGCTCATTCTGAACTGCGAAATATGCTGCATAAGGAGTACCACGGTCACTTGCAAGTGAGATAACGTGCTTGTCTGAGCACAGTGTGGGACCGAGGCCAGGTACATTGACCATAGAGCACTCAGGACCCTTTGTCTCACCGGGAGCAGGCTTACCAGCGATGAAGTCCTTTACCAGTGAACGAAGACGTGCCAAATCGCCAGGTGAGCACTCGAGCTTCTCGCCACCGCTGATCATGATCTTACCAACGGAGTTGATGTTCACCTTAAAGATGTTACGTTCGTTAATCTGGACCATATTCTTCTCCTGATTTTCAGGTGGGGGCGGGAGGCGTCGTGTAAGACCCTTATCCACCTGCATAGAATTGGTTACCAGGAAGAAGATAAGCAACATGAAAGAGATATCGGCGGTTGAACTGGTGTTCAGTCCCGGCATCTTCTTTTTCTTCTTTGCCATATCTCGAATAGGTTTTAAATTCTAAAATTATTTCTTAACAGCACCCTTAGCCATCATGCCAGATGCGCAGAGTACTGAAACTACAGCTGCACCCAGGAAGAGGATGTAGATAGTCCAGATGTAAGCATCAGCAACAGCCAAATCTGTAGAGGTGTATTCTGCACCCTCGGGAACCTCCTGGCCACCGAAGAGCATACGGAGCACGAAATA
>JAZUKS010000022.1:0-4601 GCA_045643405.1 Bacteroidaceae bacterium
CTCGAAGACGTCTGCGCCCACCTTGGCGCGGAAACGCAGCTTGCGCATACGTACGGCATCGGCGGTGGTGGTGAGGCACTCGGCGATGATGACGCTGGAGAAGCCCATGGCGGACAGCGCGCAGAAGAGGAGATCCGACTCGTTGAGCCGCGGCACGAGGCTGCACATCTCAAGGAAGAAAGGGGCGAAGGTCTCCTGGCACTCGCGTACTACGGTCATGCGCTCGTCGAACGACAAGCGGTCAGTACGTGTACGGTACGTCATCAGCATCTGGGCAGAGCCCGTGTTGCGATAGGCTTTGCAACACTGAAGCAGTTTTTCTTGATAGAGTTCCATGGGTATGTATGAGTTTCGGTGGCAAAGGTACGCCAATTTTCCGTTACATTCCTGCTGTTACGCGTAACAATAGCGTCACACCATCGTATGGGTGGCGTTTTTTGTCAGTTGAAATGTCGTTTCGTTCCTTGCCTGCCAGCAAAATCTCATTCCGTAGGAGAGGGTGTCGGCCGCGTCTCTGCCGTGGACTCTTGTGGCGCGAGGGTGAAGAACAGGTGGGGACGGATGCCATTTCTACGAATGATGCCTTCACCAACCCAGCCGGCTATCTCCGCATTGGCGTGCTGACGGGTGAGCCCAGTCAGAAGGATGTAGCGAGAGATGGTGATGGCGTGGTGCTCTGCCAGATCGTTGAGCAGCAGCGTGCGGCGCTCGGCAGAAGTGGTGGTAACCTTCTCGCAGTTGGAAGCAAACTGCCTTCTTGCACGCTCGAAGGGCCCGTTGAGTTGAGCCATGAATTCGGGCTTGGCATTGAACACCACGCGCTCGACGTGCAACTGGTGAGGCTTCAGCTGACTGGGTGAGGTGATGTAGGGCGGCTTTCCGTCAGCACCTTTGTTGGCGGCAATGTTGACAGAGAGTGTGCCGAATTTCTCAAGCTCGACGTGCATGCCTTCATTCAAATAATCTGCAATCATCTCCCTCATGGCAGTCATCACAGCCACTACGTCTGAGGTGGTGCATCCCGTGGCATGTTCGATGTCCTTTGCCATGGTGTCAAATGTAACCGTTCCCTTGCATACCGCTTTGGGATAGAGCTGCGGCTTCTCGTCTTCGTTCAAGCTTTGTCCCGGACGAACCAGGAAATCGTAATCTATTGCCATAAGTTATTCGTTGTTTGATGAAATTTATAATTATGTCCGCTAATTATATAAATACTTGCATCATTTATATAAATATGTCCGCTAATTATATAAATACGTCCATTATTTATAGATGGAGCAAATGTAGCGTTTTTTTTCCGTTGATGCAACTCTTATTGAAGGAAAGATTGCGCTATCGCTTCTTTTTTCGTAGACATGTAGGTTGCAAACACTTTGCAAACAATATGCGCTGGTAATATATAGAAAATGTATATCTTTGTGCAAAATTATAACTTCTCGAAATATGAGATTAGTCAGTAAGATGATGTTGACAGCAATGTGTCTGATGCTCGTGCTGATTCCTGCGAGTGCAGAGCACAAAGAGGGCTTGAAGTTGAAGGGCACATGGGAACTCTTACAGTCCGTTCATCCTGATGGAACGGTATATAGGTTCCCTCAGGAAGACGTCAGGGTAATACGTATTTATGATGACAGTTGCTACTATACCAACGAAGTGGTTGCTGCACCCAATGGCATCTTATGCAATCCTGCTGACAAAGGTTCCTATACCTTGGCGCGAAAGGGAGCAGATGAGTATCTATATTTTCAGTCGGGGCACGTTAAGCCGCTGACTGTGCTGGACGATTCAACCATCGTCATCCAGCAAAATGGCATCAAGTCAACATGGAGAATGACCGACGACGTCAAGGATCCTAAGTTCGCTCAAGTCATCCATGCTCTGAAGAATGATGAGGGCAATGTGAGAAGCCGTTCCAGCCGATACGTGTTCTCGCATGCTGAGCGGAAGCTCAAACGCGCCAACCATACCCTCGTGTACATCATCTTCTGTGTAATCATTGCTTTCGTCATACTATGCAACTATGCCATTAACCTGCAGAAGAACAAGAAACGCGTTGAGGAGGAACTGAGGCTGATTGAAGAGGAACGGAAAGTGCGGCCCGAGTCCGTCCGTCATGCCATGAATGATGTGGAGGATGATTTCCATAGTTCCGATTACTATCTTGCCCTCCGAAAGCGCATTACGAATGGAGAACGGCTCAGCAAAGAAGACTGGGACACATTGGAGGATAAGCTCAAACACGTCTATCCTCGCTTTACAGGTACATTATTCAATCTACACAAGATGTCGCAGATAGAGTATCAAGTATGTTTGTTGCTGAAGTTGGGTGTGCCCCCTTCGGAGATTGCCACGATTCTCTGTAAGGACAGTAGCACAATCAGCACCATCCGGAGCCGTCTATATCAGAAGGTCTTTGGAAAGAAAGGCGGAAGCCGTGATTGGGATCAATTTATAAGTACAATACAATAAGGCCGATAAGTCCAAATGCAAACCTTTTGCAAACGTCTTTGTTACCTTGGTGCCGCAAAAGCAAAGAGAATGCAAACTGTTTATCTTGGTCTATGGGATGAAACGGCTTACCTTTGCTCCCGAAATCCTAAAAAAATGCGTATGAAAAAGAATCAGTCAAACAGAGTGGCTGCCCTGTTAGCAGCCGTAATCCTTGTTACCATGAATGTGGTCAATGCTGAGGCAAAGGCAAAAACTAAAGACAAAGACCTCGCCGGCCTATGGGTGCTATCTTCCTTGATGTATGAGGGTGAGGACGAAAATCATCTTGGTGACAACTATACTCGAGTTAAGGCCTATGGAGCAGATGGCGAATATGCGTGTGCACAGATTGTCAAGCTTCAGGATGGAACCTATCAAGTCCTGCCTCATGAATATGGGAAATATACCTTCAAGAATGGGAAGTACACCGAGATGGGGCGTGACGGAAAACTGGAACTTGTTGATAATGGTAAGATCATTAATCATTACCTTAATCTGATAGAAGAATGGAGGAAGGTGACCGACATCCCTGACGAACTTGTGAAGTTTGTAGTGAACAAGTGTAAATGCGCACAACTACCTTCTGAGAAACTTCAGTTACAGCTACGAAAGTATGTGTTCAATGCCGGTGAAGCCGAGGCTCAAGGCAAACCTGTAGATATGGACATCATCGGCGTATGGGCCGTGACTTCAATCGGTTTTGAAGGAGAAGAACCAGCCCGATTTTCTGGTGCAGACTATGCCAGATTCAAGTACTATGGTTCCGATGGAGTTTATGCATGTGCTGAGGTTCTCAAGGATGGAAGTGGTAGTTGTGTGGTACGGCCTCATGAGTATGGCACCTATTCCTTTGGAAATGGAAAATACATAGAGATGGGACGTGAAGGCGAACTGACATTGGCGGATAAAGTCACATTCGTCAATCGTTGGGAAAATCAGATTGAGGAGTGGAAGAAGGTGACCGACATACCCTCGGAACTCACTAAATATCTTGTTGAGACTTGCAAGGAATACCTGAATTACCCTGAAGGTATCCAGTCGCTCATCCATCAGTACCTGCTGAAATAATGTTTCTCCCAACAAACGATACTGAAGAGCGCAAAACGGATAGACGGTTTTTTCATTTGGATGGTTCCACTTCTCTGCCTGCTTGTCCTTATACGGTATTGTCGAGGAATCACCTGCTTGCCTGGCGTTGAGAGGTCCAATGACAGTCGGAACGGTAGGCACATCACAGGCACGTATCCTTCTTGTCATGAAGTTCAGCCAAAGTTCCATACGGTCCTAAGGCCGTCCGTCATCTCATCCCGCTTCCAGTGCATCCTTCCGTAAGTACTGGAAGGCAGGGCGCGATATTCGTTAATTTAAACTGTTGATTGAAGAGGCTTGCGCGCGATGCGTCGGCCTCTTTTTCTTTCGGAGGTTTTTCATTCCTTCAGGTATGCGTCGGCTCGGTATAGGATATAAGCAAACACGAGAGGCTTCATCAAACAAATTCGAATAGTCTTTTCCTTTTTTCTTTCTTCAGCCACTGCTCGGTAAGTTATATATAAACAAAACTTTGGGGAATGACGCAGTACTTGATGTTTTTTTTGTACTTTTGCGCTGAATATAAACCTTTTTTTGATGAAGAAGAATTGCAAACATGGCATCCTTGTTGTTCTTGCAGCCGTCATGACCATGACCTTGAACGCACAGGATGCATCAAGAGAACCTTACCCAGGCTATGAGCCCCTGCCGGATTACATCCCTGCGCGTCCACGACGCGTGATGGACGGTGATGCCGAGAAACGTCCCGACCATGTGGACAACTCCAAGCTGAAGTACTTTCCCCCAGTGATTTTGCAGGATGGTGGCTCGTGCGGCGACTGCAGTATCGAGTATTACAACATGTCGTACGAGATGAACTGTCTGCTGGACCGTTCGGGACGTGTCACCGCCAATATGTTCCCCACGCATTGGGTGTACCTCTTCTCTGGCCATAACACACACCGCGAGGAGATCATGCAACGCAACGGCATCCCTACGGTGCAGACGTATGGCGGCAAGACATATAGCGCGAAGTTCGGCAACCAGGACTGTGAAGACGATGACTCGGGCCGCATGCAGGG
>JAZUKS010000023.1:0-5588 GCA_045643405.1 Bacteroidaceae bacterium
TCCATGGCAATGCAATACTCACCATTGATTTTAGCAATCTCAGCATTACCACGCTCAAGATCCCACTTGCTGGGGAATTCGCCAACCTGCTCACCCTTCATGTCGTCCTGGAACACGACCACCGAGCCGCGAACGAAGTCGCTCTTAGCACTCTCTACGTTATTCTCGTAATTATCAGCAGCCTCTGCCTTGGCAGCCTTGCCGTTCTTCTTCTTGCCAGTCACGGCTTCGGTAGCAGCCTCGTCAACGCCATTTACGGCACCATTGATAACCTGGTCTATCTTTTGGTCGATTCTTTCGGTAACCTTTTCCTTTACCTTGTCCTTGAGTTTACCAAGGAAACCCTGTGCCTGAACTTCGTTTGAAGCCATGAATGCCAGCAAAACTGCGGCTGAAAGAATATACTTTCTCATACTTATTTAGTTGTTTTGTAAGTGTTTTAATTAAAATTTGCATGCAAATATATGAATTAAATACAGAACATCAACTATTTAATTCAATAAAAATGTGCAAAACAACCAATATTCCACCCTTTTGGGTGGCATTTTACAGAAAAAAAGGTTAATTTTGCAGAAAATTTGCTCACAAAACACAAGGCATGCGCCATGAGGCAGAACGAAGGCAGCGAGAAGACGCGGTGACTTGGTGTGAGAGACATGGCAAGCAACCAATGACAAAACGAATCCTACTCATTATCATATTACTTATAGGTACGAGCACGATATGGGCGTACAGCGACCACCGCAACCGAAAAGTGGACTCGCTGGAGAACATTCTGCGCACCCAACCGCCAAGCGACAAGAAAGAACTCGTCAAGATTTACAGCAGTCTGGCATGGGGATATCTTGAGGTGGACGAGGCGAAGTCTACCCACTATGCCGACCTGGGCATCGCCGTGAGCGAGGAGATGGACCTGTACCTTGCCAACAACGACTTTCACCGCATCAAGGGTATGCACCATTGGGGGCACTCGCGCTACGAGGAGGCCATCAAGGAGTTCGGCCTCAGCAATGAGGCCATCGAGAAGATGCGCCAAAGCGGTAAGTATGACGAGAAGGATGTGGATGACCAGCAAAGTGCACTCGACGGTTCGCTGGGCAACGTCTACAACACGCTGGGCGACGGAGCAAAGGCACTCGACCACTACCACAAGGCGCTTACCTTATTTATAAAGCACGACTGGAAGGAGAGTCAGGTCATTGCCTACAACAACATGGCAGAACTGTACTTCTGCATGGGCAACCTGGAGCACGCTTCGGAGTACTACCACAAAGGCGACTCGGTGGCTCAACTCATCAACGACCCCTTCTTTCTATATGGTGCAAGGAAGGGGCTGGCAAAGGTTGCCAAGAACCAGCGCAACTTCAAGAAGGCATGGGAACTGATAATGCCTGTGTACGAGTACAGCAAGACGCACACCGAGGAGGAGGGCGCATCGCTCACCGACGCGCTGACAACCATGCTCGACATTGCCATAGAGGAGGGCAACTGGGACAAGGCCGCACAACTGATGGCGGAATGGGAGGCCCTGGGAAAAGAGCGTTATGAGGGTGAACCCAGCTACTACGCACAGAAGGCCATGCTGTGCTGTAACGAGGGGCGATGGAAGGAGGCAGAAACCCTTGCCCTGCAAGCCATGAACCTGGACACCGATGCCGTGGACGAGGCCAAGGAGACCTTCAAACTGCTGTCAAACATCTACATTCATCTGGGAGATGCCGACTTGGCTCATCTCTACGCCGAAAAGGCTGACTCCGTGCAGACTGCCTGGAGCAACTACGCCTATCAGGCATCGCTCACCGAACAGGAGACGCGCTTTGAAACCGAGAAGAAGGATTTGGAGATAACCGCCCTGTCGAAGCAGAAGATGCTGATGGTCATCATCGTCATCGTGTGTGCCGTGGTGCTCGTCATGCTATGCGTCGCCATCGTACTGATGCGCAGAAGCCATAAGAAGCAGAAGGCTCTGCTGGCTCACAAAGTGGCACTCGAGACCGAGACGCGCGAACGACAGACCATTGCCAAGGACCTGCACGACGGTCTGGGCGGACTGCTCTCTCTGCTCAAACTCAAGATCATCAACAAGGACTACGACGGTTCCATCGTGCTGGTTGACGACTCGGTGCGCGAGATGCGACGAGTGGCACACCACATCATGCCCATGGAACTGCAGAAGAACGGACTCGTCACCTCGCTCAGCAACTTTGCCGTATCCATCCCCGAGGCGCAGTTCCACTACTTCTCGACCGAGGAGCAGGACAGCGGTCAGAAGAAGCGTCTTCCCAGCGACATCGAATTGGTGCTTTACCGATGTGCTTACGAGTTGGTCAACAACGCCATCAAGCACGCTTCGGCCAAGCACATCGACATACAGCTCATGACCGAGCACGACCAGGCCACCCTGACTGTCAGCGACGACGGACAAGGTTTCAACCCGTCACAAACCAGCGACGGAATGGGTCTGCAGAACGTGCGCAACCGCATCAACCAGTATGAGGGACGTCTGGACATCATCAGCAACCCCGGACTGGGTACGGAAATCAACATCACCTTGCCAATAACCCAAAACGCATGAAATACAAGATTGACGTCATCATTGTGGATGACCACGCCATGTTGGTGGAGGCACTTGCCAACGCCATCAACCAGAGCGACACGGCACACGTCAGCCATTGTTGCAATAGCCTGGACGCTTGCCGCAGGCAACTGGCAGAGTGGCATCCCGACGTATTGCTGCTCGACATCTCACTGCCCGACGGCAACAGCATAGACTTCTGCGAGGAGGTCATGACGTCGTACCCATCCACCAAGGTCATCAGCCTTACCAGTCACGATGAGTTCACCATCATACAGCGCATGATGGAGAAGGGCGTGCATGGCTACGTGCTGAAAAGTGCTCCCGTGCAGGAGCTGCTCGAGGCCATCTCTGCCGTCTATCACGGAGAGCGTTACATCTGTGAGGAGGTAAAGGCCATCATCGAGAAGGGCAAGGCGCAGCAGATCTTCCTCACTCCCGTAGAGCGCCAAGTGCTGAAACTCATCTGCGAGGGTCTCACCAACCCCCAAATTGCCAGTCAGATGAACCTCAGCACCGACACCATTAACTGGTATCGCAAACGTCTCCTTGCCAAATTCAATGCCAAGAACAGCGTCTCACTCGCCATCATTGCCACAAAGGAGCAACTGATTTAGAAGAAAAAAAGGAGATAGTCTCCTCCAAAAACCAACATTGAGCACCTACCAAGTCAATATTTTTTCAAAGAAGCCTATGCTTCCCGATACATTCCCGATAGATGCCCGATACATTCCCGATATGTTCGCGTGACATCTGACAAGGCAAAAAAGGCTAAAATGCCGATGAAAATGGCATTTTGGCGCAGAAAGCGTTTACAATAATGTAAAGTATATTTATGCAAACGCTTACGATGTCGCTGGAACAGATAACAGAGAACCAAATCCGCGAAATTTTCCAGTGCAAAGATAGCGTTTTACAAAAATATACTTAGTACCTAAAATCTTCAAAAGATAACCATTTATCTTGATGCTGTTTTACTGGCTCAGGCGAGGAGTGATCTTTTCATATTGACTGTCTGAAAATAAGCCGTGAATGCCTTTATGCCGCTCTCCATTGCGTAGGTGTCTTGCCAGTAAGAGCCTTGAAGAAGCGGACGAAGTGCTGGGGATATTCGAAACCGAGAAAGGCGCTGACCTGAGTGACAGATAATGTCTCTGATTGCAGAAGTTCTTTGGCTTTTGCAAGGATGCGATCGTTGATGATGTCCTTGGCTGTGCGTCCTGTCTCTGTCTTGACCAATGTGCCGAAATAACCGTTGGAGAGGCAGCACTTGTCGGCAAAGTAGGAAACGGTAGGCAAACCCTCCTGTTCTGCCTTTTCATTCATGTACTCGTCCAAAAGTCCGAGAAACTTCTTCACTACGCTATGGTTTATCTCTTCGCGAGTGATGAACTGACGATCATAGAAACGGAGGCAGTAGTTTAGAAGGAGTTCGATGTGACTGACTACCAATTCGCGAGTATGCTTGTCGATGGCGTGATGCAGCTCCTGCTCTATCATATTGAGTACACCCTTGAAGATTTCAACCTCTTGTGCGGAGAGGTGAAGCGCTTCGTTGCTGGTATAGTCAAAGAACTCATAGCGGCTCAACTGCTTGCCAAGTGAGGTACGATTGAGAAGGTCAGGATGAAATGCCAAAGCGGTATATTTTGCAAAAGGCACCTCAGGGTTAGGTTCTACTGTTACCACCTGTCCAGGTGCAAAACTCGTTACTGTCATTTCATCGAAGTCATACTCCGTACGTCCGTATGAGAGTTTGCAACCCTTGTTCTCCTTCAGATAGATAGCATAAAAGCCATAATGCATCATGCACTCCTTGATGTGCTCTGTATTATCTACATGAATAACGCTTACAAGGGGATGAAGCGTCTCCATCCCGTTGTAGTCGTTGAACTGCTGTATTGTGTCTAAATGAATTTCTTGCATTTACTTTAAGTTGTTTGTAATAGACCGCTATTTCCTTTCCGGCTGTGCCTATGCTTTCTTCCAGGTAGCTACGGACGTTTACACCGACCTTCGCTACAATCAGGAAGAGTGGGATTAGTCCTTAATGCTTTTCAATAAATTTCAGAATGTCGTCGATTGTCGCTTTATAAAAACGACCAAAGTCAGTTGAAGTATTTAGAGGTTCCCAAATCTTAAAACATTTTTGGCCCAAAGTCCGGCTGAAAGATAATTGATAATCTTTGCCACATGCCGTAAATTCAAACACCTCGTCTTTATTTCCTTCTTCAAGTGCGGCAGATAAATCGCGCAAGTTTTGAATCATTTCATCTTTATTCCCAAGAAAAAATACAATGGGTTGATGAATCTTGGAATTATTTGGCAAAGTTACCGAATAAACCTCAACACTGTCCATGGTTGTTTTGTTTAATGCAACCGAGCCATTTGTGAAGGATTTTACTTTTTCTACTTTTGCCGTTTTCTTAAGCTGAGCCAAGGCACAGACATTACTTGAAAGAAAAAACGCTGAAATAATGATGTATTTCAGGCAAGTTAATAAAGTTTTTGATGATACCATGATATAAAGTTTTTAATTGTTACAAAATATTCTTGTCTTAGATTTTGACTCTGATTTTCATGCTTCTCCCATATTCTTGATTATATTACTATGATTTGGGCGTTGTGGTCACTCATATTCCTTTCCCAACCGCCTATCATATAGGCAAAGAGGGGAATATTCGTAAATGTAAAATCATTGAAGAAAGTCATATCATAACTTTAATAGTTCAACCCAAACATCCACAACGGAATGACGTTGGCATAGCCTGTCTCGATGTCGTCCTTTACGATGTATCCATGGGTGGCAGATTCTATTTGCTTCTGGCCTTTCTTGCGACCACCTATCTCAAAGGTCATATCGGCTATCTGGAAATCGGAGATGGAAGAACTGACAATGTCGTGGCGTACTCGCATCTGGTTCATGAAGAAGGTCTCGCGGACATTGCCAATCTCTGCTTCGCGTGGGGTAAGGGTATAGATGAGGTTGGTGTTGTCAAGATACAGCTTCTCT
>JAZUKS010000024.1:0-75896 GCA_045643405.1 Bacteroidaceae bacterium
CCTCACCGATGTAGTTAGCTGCCTCAACAGCGTCCTTAGCCTTCTCCTTCAGTGCGATAGCGGTACCTACTACATAAGCCCACTTTGCATTCTCGAAGCAGATCATCTGGGTCTCCTCACAAGTCATGTAGGGATCCAAACCAGCAGCCTCACAAATCTCGTTAGCCTCCTCGATAGAAGCAATACCGTGTGCGTTAAGACAAGCAAGAATCTGCTTGATACGACGGTCCTGTGACTCGAATTTTACTTCTCTAATCATATTGTATTCCTCCTATTCTTTAGTCCTTACGGGGATCGATTGACTTAACTGCACCGTCCTCAGCCTTGGTGCGGCCATAGGTACCGGTAACACTCTTCAGAGCCTCGTCAGCGGGTACGCCCTTCTTGATAGCGTCCATGAACTTGCCCATGTGAACGAACTCGTAACCACAAACCTGGTCGTCGCTGTCGAGGTACATCTTGGTGATGTAACCCTCGGTGAGCTGGAGGTAACGGGTACCCTTAACCTTGGTACCGTAGAGAGTACCGGTCTGTGAGATAAGACCCTTACCGAGGTCCTCAAGACCAGCACCGATCATCAAACCGCCCTCAGAGAAAGCAGACTGTGTACGACCGTAAACGATCTGGAGGAAGAGCTCGCGCATAGCGGTGTTGATAGCATCGCAAACGAGGTCAGTATTCAAAGCCTCGAGGATAGTCTTGCCGGGAAGAATCTCAGAAGCCATAGCAGCTGAGTGAGTCATACCTGAGCAACCGATGGTCTCAACGAGAGCCTCCTCGATAACGCCGTCCTTAACATTCAAGGTCAGCTTGCAAGCACCCTGCTGGGGAGCACACCAACCGATACCGTGGGTCAAACCACTGATGTCCTTGATCTCTTTTGCCTGAACCCACTTGCCCTCTTCGGGGATGGGAGCAGGTCCATGGTTGGGGCCTTTAGCCACGCAACACATGTTCTGTACTTCGTGTGAATAAACCATAATTTTTAATAATAAATTGGTATATGATTAACAATTTTATGTGCAAAAATAGATAAAATTAGGTATTCTGCCAATAAAATCTCCGTTTTTTTTATGAAATCACCCTAAAAAACGAGGAATTTAGTATCTTTGCATATCAAAACAGAGGGCAGTTTAGGCAAATAGTGCCGATGCCAGAATTTAATGTTCGATTAAGATATATGGAAATAATTATACAGGAATCTATGATTATCGAGGCGGCTGAGGAGGGAATGGATGCGTTTCTGGAACTCTTCAATAACAGCATACTTGAGGCTATAGGTGGCGAACTGAATGCCGAGTCTATGCAGAAACTGAATGGCGAGCAGATTACTTTGCTTGCATATATGATTGTGCGAGAGGAAGTTATGGATGGAGGCTTCGTGCAATTGATTCATAACGGATATGGTCCGTTTATCTTCCTTAATCCCTTTGCCAAGGCAATGCGTCTGTGGGGGGCACACGACTTCCAGAAGCTCATCTATCGTGGTAGAAAACTCTTTGAGACATACGGAGATGAGTTGACAAAGGACTGCTCTGACGATGAGTTTATGGCTCTTTTTGAGCAATATCCTGAGTTTGATGAACTGGACGACGAGTTTATCGAGATGGAGGAGGATGTGACTGAGTTGGTGGCGAGATACGTGGATGAACATCTGGAGCAATTTGCTGTTGTAGAGAAGTAAACGAGAATGGAAAATTGTACATTGTACATACTAAAATCGTAAATGAAGTTGTGGCTAAGAAAGAAATAAAAAAGAATTACGCAATACAAATCAAGAACAAGCGAGCAGAGTTTGACTATCTGTTGCTTGACCAATATACGGCAGGTATTGTACTGACTGGTACTGAGATAAAGAGTATCCGTCAGGGCAAGGCTTCGCTTGTGGATACCTTCTGCTACATCCGTAATGGTGAGGTGTGGGTGAAGAACATGTATATCGCTCAGTACAAGGAGGGTTCGTACAACAACCATGTGGAGCGTCGTGACCGTAAGTTGCTGCTCAACAAGAAGGAGATCCGTAAGTTGCTCAACGGCGAGAAGACACCGGGCTATAGCATTGTACCCACTTTGCTCTTTGTTAACGAGAATGGTCTGGCAAAGCTCGACATCTTCCTTTGCCGTGGTAAGCGTGAGTATGACAAGCGCCAGACACTCAAGGCTAAGGATGACAGACGAGAGATGGATAGGGCGTTTAAGAAGAGCTATTGAAAAAAAGTCCCTCTCTGCGGTTGAAAGATCCTCTCTGCCCTCCGGGCATCTCCCCCATAATGGGGAGAAGGCTGCGCAAAAGGACGGTTGAAGATTGATGATTGATGATTGATGATTCTTTCTCCGCTTTGCTACGAAAGCATCGGGCAAGCCCGCTGAGCGGATGATTGATGATTGATGATTGATGATTGATGATTGATGGTTGAAGGTTCTTTCTCCGCTTTGCTACGAAAGCATCGGGCAAGTCCGCTGAGCGGATGATTGAAGATTGATGATTAGGGATTGAAGTTTGAGAGGGGTGCGTGAGGCAAAACTATCGTCCGTTAACTCCTGTTAACTCCCGATAACTCCCTGAGCGAAGCGATAACTTCCATAAAAATTAAAGGTGAAAAGGTTTATTCGTTATATTTTTATTTGCACCATCGTGCTGGCTGTTGCCTCGTGTGGGAAACGCGAGGCTAAGGAGCATGTGGATGAATGGCCTTGCATCTTTCCCGACTTTACTGGGGTGACAGTGCCACACACCATTGCACCACTGAACTTCCAGGTGAAGGGAGCTGAGTACCTGCGAGTGGTACTGAAGAATGAAGAGGGTAGGGAACTACTATGCGAGGGCGATGGTTCTATCTGCATGGATGAGGGCGAATGGAAGGACCTGATAGCAAAGGGCGGAGATGTGACCGTACAGGTGTCCGTTTGGGATGAAAAGCATCCTGATGGTGCCTCATTTCGTGATTTCACCATACATGTCTCTCAGGATGAAATAGACCCTTGGGTGATGTACAGATTACTTCCGGCTGGTTATGAAGGCTGGAATAAAATGGGTATCTATCAGCGTGATATATCGACATTTGAGGAGAAAATGTTGGTGGATAACTCGAACGATAAAAAGAGTTGCATGAACTGTCATTCCGTGGCAAACTATGACCCGGATAACTTTACCTATCACCTTCGTGGCGGACAGGGAGGTACCATCATTCAACATCATGGCAAGACGGAAAAGATAGACCTGAAAGCCTTGACGGGTGGCAAGCACGGTTCGCATAATGCATGGCACCCTTCCGGCCGATATATAGCGTTCTCGTCGAATAATACCAAACAGATATTCTACGGCAAGAGCATGGATAAGATAGAGGCTTTTGACGAGTGGTCGGACCTTTTCATCTATGACGTAGGCAATAAGAAGGCTTTGATTGACGAGCGTTTCAACAACGATTTGCAATGGGAGACACACCCCACCTTCTCGCCCGATGGCAAATGGCTGTATTTCTGCATTGCCCAACCAGTACACGTGCCCGAAGAACTGGATGCCTTGCACTACGACATTGTCAGATGTGCGTTTGATGCTTCTACAGGTAAGTTAGGTGATGTAGATACGATATATAACAGTCGTGAGCGAGGTGGCACCGCCTTGATGCCCCGCATCTCTCCCGACGGCAGATTTATGCTTTATACCGTGGCTCAGAATGGTGCATTCAACTTGTATCATAAAGAGTCGGAGTTTGAGATGCAGAGACTGCTTCCTGCCAGTGGTACGGTCCACCCCGATTCGGTAGGTGGGGAAACTGTGGAACTTGTGGACTGCACTCCCATCAACAGCGATGATGCAGAGAGTTTTCATGCCTGGAGTAGCAACGGACACTGGATGCTGTTCAGTTCCAAGCGCATCGATGGCAGGTACACCCGACTTTTCATTGCCCATTGGGATGGCGAGAAGTGGGCAAAGCCCTTCTTGCTTCCACAGCGTGATCCTGAGCATAACACGTTGTTAATGATGGCATACAACGTAGGTGAATTCTTAAAACGTCCCCTTGATCTGAATAAGGAATGAGCAAGAAGAAGCATGCAGATAAGTTCTCGCCGATGAAGTGGACGCTGATAGGTCTGGCTTTGTTCATCGTGCTGTATGTGGTTGTCGTAGGCAATCGCTACGATGACATCTTGCGCCAGATGGAAGGCAATGCCTGGGTGGACGACAAGGTGCTTCACCTCTTCAGGTGGCCCATGCTGGGCGCCCTGCTGATGTGCCTGCCTATGGCTGGTGTAGGACTGCTTGCCTCCCTTGTGCTGAAGTGGATGAAGAAATCCCGTTGGATACCCTGTACGCTGGTATTGCCATTGGTGTTGGCGTATGTGTTCCCTCCCAAGGCAAATAGTCAATTGGATCGCTATTACTTGTTCTCAAAGGTCATGAACGACGATGAACGTGTCACGGGTTATATTCATTTGGCTGACGAGAAACAATGGCAGGCACTGCTTGATGAACTTCGTCAGGATGGCAATCTTGACACGCCATTGGGTTTGCGCTATGCCTTGCTGGCCGAGAGTGCTATGGGGCGACTTCCCGAGATGCTTTTCAACTACCCCGTTCGTTCGGCAGAGGACTTCCTGTTCCGCGGTGCGCGTGAGGCATTTGCCGACCAGTTCAACCGTCAGTTCTATGACAATCTGGGCGTGTACGACGAAGCGTTTCATCAGGCTATGGAGTACGGACTATTGCAGAAAGAGGGTTGTTGCATGTCAAGCCTTCGTCAGCTTATCGACTACTCCTTGGCAGAAGGTGACTGGCAGGTAGCGGAGAAATACCTCACCATCCTTGGCAAAGCGTGTTGTAACGGCAGTTTCATAGAGGAGCGTCGTGACCGCCTTGATGAGGTGAAGCGATGGGAAGAACGTGCTGTGGCAGAGGATGACAGTACCATGCTGCGTCCCTTGCGTGGCGATAATTTCGTGGGACTCTATCCCTTGCGAAGCGAGATGGTACGACTGGCATACTATGGGGTGGGAGACCAGCAGAAGACGGTGGACTATCTGCTCTGCATTGCTTTGGTGGAAAAGAATTTAGATTTGTTCTACAAGATATTAAACCAGTTCCCTAACTATCAGGGACGCTCGCTTCCAGGTGCCTATCAGCAGGCTTTTGACATCCTGCAGTCCGAAGGTCAGGCATGGCGAGATGCACCTCCAGGTACCTACGCCTATTATTTCTATAATGTGGCGGTCAGCAACGAAGAGGGACAGATGATTATGAGGGAGATCAATTGAGACGTTGTGTGGTTGTAAGGTTATGTGGTTTAAGGTTAACCAAAGCCTGTATAATAGCCGTAAAACCACAAAATGATAAATTATGAATATGAAACTGAACGAAATAATAAAAGAGAGAATTCTACGTCTGGACGGTGCTATGGGTACCATGATTCAGACCTATAACCTGCGTGAGGAAGACTTCCGTGGTGAACGATTTAAGGATATTCCCGGTCAGATGATGGGTAACAACGATATGCTGGTATTGACACGACCCGATGTCATCAGCGACATTCATCGCCGTTACCTGGAGGCTGGGGCAGACCTCATCACCACCAATACGTTCAGCAGTCAGCGCGTCTCTATGGCCGATTACCACATGGAGGACTATGTCGCAGAGTTGAACATTGAAGCAGCGCGCCTGGCTCGTAAGGTTGCTGATGAATATACCGCAGAGCATCCTGAAAAGCCCCGTTACGTCATCGGCTCATGTGGTCCTACCAACAAGACCACCTCAATGAGTCCCGATGTCAACAACCCTGCCTTCCGCGCCTTGGGTTACGATGAACTCTGTGATGCCTACGTTGAGCAGATAAAGGCGCTGCTCGAAGGAGGCGTGGATGCCATCATGTTTGAGACTTGTTTTGACACGCTCAATGTGAAGGCCGGTATCCGTGCCTTTGAACTGGCCACGGAGCAGAGTGGCATTAAGGTGCCCCTCATGATCAGCGTTACGGTGAGCGATAAGGCAGGACGTACGCTGTCGGGACAGACCCTGGAGGCCTTCCTGGCCAGTGTGCAGCATGCCCCCATCTTCTCGGTAGGTTTGAATTGTTCGTTTGGTGCCAAGGATATGCTTCCCTGCCTGCGCACGTTTGCGCAGAATGCACCCTATTATATCTCGGCTCATCCTAATGCCGGTCTGCCCAATACGATGGGTGGCTATGACCAGACGCCAGAGATGATGCTCAAGGAGATGCGCAGTTTTGTTGAGGAGGGACTGGTCAACATCATTGGCGGTTGCTGCGGTACCACGCCGGAGCATATCGAGTTGATGGGTGAACTGGCGAATGATGATGCGTTGAAACCTCACGTTCCTGTCACCAACGAAGAACTGAACTATAGTGTTTTCCTCAGCGGTCTGGAGCCTTTGGTTGTAAAGGGTGCAAATGCCGATGAAGGTATGGCGCAAGGAGGTGGCGTCTTCGTCAACGTGGGCGAGCGCTGTAATGTGGCTGGTAGCAAGAAGTTCCTGCGTCTCATCGGTGAGGGCAGTTATGATGAAGCCCTCAGCATTGCCCGAAAGCAGGTGGAGGATGGTGCCCTCGTCATCGACGTGAACATGGATGACGGTCTTCTCGATGCCGAGAAGGAGATGGTCAACTTCCTCAACCTCATCAGCAGCGATCCTGACATCTGCCGTGTGCCCGTAATGATAGACTCTTCCAAGTGGAGTGTCATCAGTGCCGGTTTGAAGTGCCTGCAAGGCAAGGGTATCGTCAACAGTATTTCGTTGAAGGAAGGTGAGGAGATATTCCTCAGCCATGCACGTGAGATTCGCCAGTATGGTGCTGCCGCTGTGGTGATGGCATTTGATGAAGAAGGGCAGGCAACCACCTATGAGCGACGCATCCAGGTCTGTGAACGTGCATATCGCTTGTTGGTCGATAAGGTCGGCTTTAATCCCCTCGATATCATCTTCGACCCCAACGTGCTTGCCGTGGCAACAGGTATGGCAGAGCATGATGCTTATGCATACGACTTTATCCGCACTGTCGGTTGGATCAAGCAGAACCTTCCCGGTGCCCATGTCAGTGGCGGTGTCAGCAACCTGTCGTTCTCGTTCCGTGGCAACAACTATATTCGTGAGGCTATGCATGCTGTGTTCCTATACCATGGTCGTCAGCAAGGCATGGACTTCGGAATCGTCAATCCGGCAGCCAAGGTAATGTATGCCGATATTCCCGAGGATCAGTTGAAGGTCATCGAAGAGGTCATGCTTCGTCCTTCTTCAGAGGCGAGCGAGGCGCTCATCGAACTGGCACAGAGATTGCTGGAAGAGCAGATCGCCGCCAAGGAAGCCGGTCAAGGTGCTTCAGCGGGTAGTGCTCCTGTAGTGGAGAAATCAGTTGAGGACCGACTGATGATGAAACTTCAGAAGGGTATTACCGATGGTTTGGATGCAGACTTGCAGGAAGCCTTGCAAAAGTATCCCCGTGCAGTGGATATTATCGAGGGACCTTTGATGGCAGGCATGAACCGTGTAGGACAACTGTTTGGTGAGGGTAAGATGTTCCTTCCACAGGTTGTTAAAACAGCTCGTACGATGAAGAAGGCGGTTTCTGTGCTTCAGCCTTATATTGAGGCACAGAAGACGGAGGGTAGTGCTTCTGCCGGTAAGGTATTGGTGGCAACCGTGAAGGGTGATGTTCATGATATCGGCAAGAACATCGTATCTGTTGTCATGGCTTGCAATGGTTATGAAATCATTGATATGGGTGTTATGGTACCTGCCGAGGATATCGTGAAGAAGGCGCTCGAAACGCATCCCGACATTATCGGTCTGAGTGGTCTCATCACACCCAGTCTTGAGGAGATGGCACGTGTGGTCACCGAGTTGAAGAAGGCAGGTCTTTCCATTCCTGTCATGATTGGTGGTGCTACTACCAGTCCTGTACATACTGCCCTAAAGATTGCTCCTTCATACGACGGTCCTGTCATTTGGGTGAAAGATGCTTCGCAGAATGCACCCTTGGCAAGCAAGTTCATCAGTCCTGACACGGCACAGTCTGCTAAGTTGGAACTGCAGGCAGAGCAACAGGTGTTGCGTGAGAGTGCAACAGAACCCAAAGACCTTCTGTCAATTGAAGAGGCAAGAAAGAAGAAACTAAATTTGTTTGATTGATTGAAAAAGATACTGCGTAGCGAGATACGTGCTCGCAAGAAGATGGCCACGGCAGACGAACTTCATTGTCAGTCCAAGGAGATATGCGTGCGTATTCTGCAACATCCGAAATGGAAGGAAGCAGATACGGTATTGCTCTATCATGCCTTGCCCGATGAGGTTGATACGTCATGGCTTCTACAGCAAACGGGTAAGAGAATTCTGTTGCCTGTTGTCGTGGGCGATGACCTGGAACTACGTGAGTATGATGGTATGTTGCACGAAGGTGCCTATGGCATTATGGAACCTGATGGAAGTGAAGCGACCTTAGATTCCGCCACTATACTATGCATCGTTCCTGGCATGGCATTCGATGGTCAAGGACATCGATTAGGCAGGGGAAAGGGATTCTATGATCGTCTATTTGCCCGCCTTTCTGGTCAATCACTTTATAAGATAGGAATCTGTTTTGACTTTCAGTTATTGGACGAAGTACCATCTGAACCTCATGACATCGTTATGAATGAAGTAATATGCCTGAAAAGGTAAATAATAAATATTGACTATGGCAGAACATCTTGATATAGTGCAAGGCACAAAAGAAGAACGCTATGCAGCGCTCTATCCTCAGATTATCTCAGTTATAGAAGATGAAAGCGATGCAATTGCCAACATGGCGAACGTGGCATCTATGTTGCATGAAACATTCGGATTCTGGTGGACAGGTTTCTATCGTGTTATTGATGAACAGTTGGTATTAGGTCCTTTCCAGGGCCCCCTGGCTTGCACGCGCATACGCAAAGGTAAGGGTGTGTGCGGTTCGGCATGGCAAAAGGAAGCCACTATCGTGGTGCCAGATGTGGATGCTTTTCCTGGTCATATTGCATGCAGTTCGGCTTCTCGAAGCGAGATAGTTGTGCCCATAAAGCAGAAAGGTGAAGTCATTGCGGTATTGGATATAGATAGTGAAAAACTCAATACCTTTGATGCCGTTGACCAGTTGTGGTTGGAGAAAATAGCAGATGCACTTTCGCAAGAATAGACTTGCGGAAGTTATTTCGTTAATAATTTTAGTGAGATTTTTCCTGCAGACGGGCTTCCCGCCTGTAGTTTAGTCATTTTCGCTACTGTTTGCTGTGCGAAGAATGAGTGTGGTGGCACCAATGGTGATGATGCTGCCTTCCTCAAGGCGGATGCGGTCCTGATCCTTGAGTATGCTATTCATGAAGAAGGTTCCAGTGTTGCTGGGAGCATCGCGAAGGATGTACTGGAGGTCACCTCGTTTGTTGTGCTGCACTCGGATAATGCAATGCTTGGTGTCTACGCTGGGGTCAACTGTCTCGATAGGGCAGTTGATGTTGCTGCCAAGAACCTTTCGACCGAAGACGTTGTCGCCCATGTGTAAAGGGATAACCTGCTTGAAGTGAAAGCAGTTCTCTACTACGATAATGCTTCCTTGTTCCTCTGCATTCTCCTGTTCATCGAGCACCTCTTCCTTCTGTGTTGCGCGCAATTTGCTGACACCAAGTCGAATGGCAAACTGCTTGCGACAATTCTCGCACTCAAAAACCAACTGCTGTCCGTCTTGATATTTCGTTTCATCAAAGGTAATGAAACTCTCGCACTTAGGGCATCTAACTCTTTTCATATCTTACAGTTCTATAACCCAAGCATTTTTGAAGTCGGAGTGTGACTTCCTCATAGTCTTAATATACTGACGGGCATCATCCTTGGTTTTGAAACCACTTACGACAACACGTCGTAAATTGCCGTTCTCATTTATCGATGCCTTGACATTCTCCTTAGCGAGCTTCTCAATGAATGCTTGTGCATTCTTAAGCGAGATTGCGCTTGCCAACACAACGTTGAAACTTGTTTTTGTGGTAGTTACAGCAACCGACGTTGTTTCTGTTTTGGTTACAGTCTTGTCGGTATTTGTTGTGTTTTCCTTTGTTGGTGCGGCTGTTGGTACGACTGTTGCAGGAATGACAGTCTCATTGCTGCCTTGCACACGTGTTTCCTCTGCAAAATCATAACCTTCGTTCAACGCCTCTTGTGTGATATCTACCAACACCGCATCGAATGAGTCAGTCTCTTCAACGGACAGCATGTCATCCACGATTTCATTGGGCTTGGCAATAGTGGGTTGCACCATGTTGGGCTTAATGAAAGATACTGCAGCCTGATTGCTTACGTGGTTGTTGGTAATTTGAGTGGGACGGATGATGAAGAACAACGCAATTGTTGCGGCAATCGTCAAAGCATACTTAACAATACTCTTCTTTATACGGATAGTAAGATGCTTGTCGTCGTTGTCGACATCAATCTGTGCTTGGGACTGATTGCTGTTGTCGGTCTCCTCCTGTACGGTTATTGCCTCAATAGGAGTGATTTCGGCATTGGCTTCATCAGTTCCTTCCTTTAGAATCTCTGTATTCGCAACCGTATCAGCCGTTTCGGCAACAGGTTGCTCAATAATGACTTCCTGCTCAACCATCTCTTCAACAACATGCTCCAACTTCTTGAAATGCAATGCGTCAAGACCATAGTAGGATGGGGTGGTGACGCCACACTCGCATGATGCCATTGTGATTTCTGCATCATCTTCAAGGGTAAAGACACCAATAGAACCAAAGTCGACAGAACCCTCGGTGACAAGCATTTTGTGGAATTCTGCCACCATCTCCTCGCATTGCTTCAATGACTCTTCAGGTGTAAGTCTGTGAATCTCTGCAAGTGATTGAAGGAATATCTCTTCAGGGTCGATTGTGATAGAAGAGTCAAAATGCACGTTACGTACGGGAGGAATGAACAAATTTTCGCTTGCAATCCATCGGGCGGGTGTGCACATGGTGCGAAACTCGCCTAACATAGGTACTATCACGTTTTTACGCGATAACAGTATGTATTCAATATGTCTTGCTAATTCATTCATACTGCAAAAATACTACAAAAATCATCTTGTACCTAACTTTCGTGTACAAAAATGTAGTTTTTGTGCAATTTTTGAAATTGTTTTAGAAAAAGTATAGGAATTTCAACGAAAATGTCTATGTGCGCATTTTTATATGTGCACACATAGACACGATGAATACGGTTTTTTTTTATTCTTTTGGTGTATTTTCCTTAGGTGCATCTGCTTTTGGGGCAGTTTTTCTTCGATATTGACGTTTTTTAGGTTTCTTTGCGTCTTCTGAGTTAGAACCACCTTCGTTTTGAACGTTTGCAGGTTTTGCATCTTGCGTCTTGGCAGTCTGCTTGTTTTTTGCCTTTGTCTGCTTATCGCCCTGAGGTTTAACAGGTTTGCCTACCTTGTTTTTTGCGTTCTTTGTTTCCTTTTCTCCTTGAGGTTTTACCATTGCAGACTTCTCATCCTGCGATTTGTTGACCTCGTTCTGAGTTCTGGCAGGTTTGTCGCTATGTGGCTTTGCCGACTTTTTGTTCTGCGGTTTGTTGTTTTTCTCTTCCGAAAGTTTGGCTTGCTTTTCACCGTGAGGCTTTCCCTGTTTCTTCTGTGGTTTGCCACGCTTGCCACCTTTTCTGTTCTTGTCGTGTGACGAACCACGAAGCGATTCTTTCTTACCGGTGTAGGCAGGAGATTCGCCCAGACCTTCGGGCATGAGATTCTTTTCAACGTCCTTTTCCAGGAATTTTTCAATCTGCTTGAAAGAGTATTGGTCTTTCTCGCCAACGAGGGTGATGGCGGCACCTTGTGAACCTGCTCGTGCCGTACGACCGATGCGATGCACGTAGTCCTCGGCATCATGAGGCACGTCGAAATTTATCACCAATTGGATATCATCGATATCAATGCCTCGCGAAACGATGTCTGTTGCAATGAGGATATCAACCTTTTGTGCCTTGAAACGGTACATCACATCATCACGCTGGCTTTGGTCAAGATCACTGTGCATAGCTTCGCAATTGTATCCACGTCGCTTTAGTGTGATAGAGATATCCTTGACTTTCAGTTTTGAACCAGCAAAGATAATGACGCGTTTGGGCTCTTTCTCCTTGAAAAGGTGCTCGAGTATGCGCAGTTTCTGTGGTTCGTAGCAGATATATGCACTTTGATGAATGCCTTCGGCGGGTTTCGAGACGGCTAATTTAATCTGGACCGGATCATTAAGGATGTTCTGCGCTAACTTGATGATGTCGTTGGGCATTGTTGCGCTGAACATGATGGTCTGTCGATTCTGTGGAAGGTACTTGACGATGGTCATGATATCATCGCAGAAACCCATGTCGAGCATTCTGTCTGCCTCATCTAATATAAAGAAGGAAACGCGAGACAGGTCGATGTTGCCTAAGCTAAGGTGGCTGATGAGACGGCCGGGAGTGGCTATCAGCACGTCGGCACCTTGTTGCATGGCTTTCTTTTCCTGTTCGTAGCGTATGCCATCGTTACCTCCATAAACTGCCACGCTGCTAATGCCGGGAGTGTAATATGCAAAACCCTGCATGGCTTGATCTATCTGTTGAGCCAATTCGCGTGTAGGACTCATAATGATGCAGTTAATGGAGTCTTTGGGGTATCCTCCATCGTCGAGCAGACTCAGGATAGGCAATAAGTAAGCGGCCGTCTTTCCCGTGCCGGTCTGTGCAATGCCTATGATGTCCTTTCCTTCGAGAATAGGAGGTATAGCGTGTTCCTGGATGGGAGTACAATCGGTAAAGTTCATGTCGTCAAGTGCGTCAAGCACATTGTCGTTGAGGTCTAAATCGTAGAAATCCATTGTTGGTTGTAATGTATACTATCGTGGTGCCTTCTTATACAGGTAGGCAGCAATGATGGTGAATATTATGTTGGGAAGCCATGCCGCCAGCAACGGTGGCATTCCCGCGTTAATACTAAAGGAAGATGAAACTGTCTGGAACAGTATGTATCCGGCACTAAGACCTAATCCGGTGCCTAAGGCAAGTCCCATACCGTTCTTTCGTTTCTTTGCAGATAGTGTCAGTCCGATGGTGGCAAGTATGAAACTTGCAAAGGGAGATGAGAATCGTTTGTGATACTCAATCTCGAACTGGGCACTTCGTCCGTTGCCTCGGATACGCTGTTTCTCTATCTGGTCGAGCAATTCTTCGTTGGTCATAGCCTCTTCCATGTGCTTGGTGACCATGAAGTCGCGAGGTTCCATGATGATGACAGAGTCGAGGGTGTTGTGATGCGTGATAATCTCACGGTTGGTGTGCATGTCGCGTATCGTTACATTGTTGAGTTTCCAATGATAACGCTCGTTCGAGATGGTGTCATAGGTGAGACTGGTACAGGTGAGGTGAGAAACCAGTTTCTTGTTGCGGAACTTGTCCAGGAAGAAATGGTATCCGGTCTTGAGGTTGTTGTCATAATGCTCTATGAAGGCGATGACACCGGTATCTACCTGCATTTGTACGTTATCAGCATAGGTGGGGTCTTTCTTTTTCTTCTTATAGGCATTCTCGAATTCCAGTCGTTTTACGCTTCCTCGTGGTATCACCTCGCTGCTCAGGTAGAAGGTGATGGCTGCAATAACTGCTGCCGAAATCATGTATGGTCGCATGATGCGACTGAACTTCACACCTGCAGCTTGCATGGCAATAATCTCGCTGTTACCTGCCAATTTTGTTGTGAAGAAGATAACAGATAGGAAGATGAAGAGAGCAGAAAAGAGGTTTGCGTAATACGGAATGAAGTTAAGGTAATACACAAAGATAATATCATGCAACGTTGCGTGGTTGTTGGTAAACTTGTCAATGTTGTCATTGTAGTCAAAGACAACCGCAATGCTGATGATAAGGATAATGGAGAAGAAATACGTACCCAAGAACTTACCGATAAGGTATCGGTCAAGTCTGTTGAGGAATGGTATCTTGAAATTAAACTTCTTCATTATTAAATTTTCTTTTCTTTTTTATCCTTAATTAGTTATGCTGAAATTATTTTGTTCAGTGTGATGACTTACAGACGGTTGGTTACCTTCTTGATCATCATTTCTTTCCAAGAACGGAAGTCGCCTGCAATGATATGCTGGCGTGCCTGACCGACGAGCCATAGGTAGAAAGTGAGATTATGTATGCTGGCAATCTCCATGGCCAAAAGTTCTTGTGCCTTGAACAAGTGATGAACGTATGCCTTGCTGTAGAAGGAGTCTACGCTGGCGGTTCCTGTTGGGTCGAGTGGTGAGAAGTCTGACTCCCATTTCTTGTTGCGCATATTCATGATTCCCTCGGCGGTAAAGAGCATGGCATTACGGCCGTTACGGGTAGGCATTACACAGTCGAACATGTCAATGCCTCGGTCAATGCCTTCCAGCAAGTTGGCAGGGGTTCCGACACCCATGAGATAGCGAGGCTTATCCTTGGGCAGGATTTCGTTGACCACTTCAATCATCTCGTACATCACCTCTGCAGGCTCACCAACGGCCAAACCGCCGATGGCATTTCCGTCGCACTCCTTGGAAGCTACGAATTCGGCAGACTGTCGACGTAACTCAGGGAAGGTGCAACCTTGTACGATGGGGAAGAGAGATTGCTGATATCCATATTTGGGTTCTGTCTCATTGAAACGCTTGATGCAACGGTCCAACCAACGGTGTGTAAGTCCGAGGCTCTTTTTGGCATACTCAAAGTCGCTGGTTCCGGGAGGACATTCGTCAAGTGCCATCATGATGTCGGCACCAATGCTTCGTTCAATATCCATCACACCCTCTGGGGTGAAGAAATGCTTTGAACCGTCGATATGGCTGCGGAACTCACATCCTTCTTCCTTGAGTTTGCGGATTCCGGTCAATGAGAAAACCTGAAAACCGCCACTATCGGTAAGGATGGGGCGGTCCCAACCGTTGAACTTATGCAAGCCGCCTGCCTGTTCCAATACGTGAGTACCGGGGCGAAGGTAGAGGTGGTAAGTGTTGCCCAGGATGATTTGTGCCTTCACCTCGTCTTTGAGGTCACGTTGCAACACGCCCTTTACCGTACCTGCTGTTCCTACAGGCATAAAGATGGGGGTTTCAATGGTGCCATGGTCTGTTGTTACCAAGCCGGCACGTGCATTGCTTTGAGGGTCTGTATATTGAAGTTGAAATTTCATTATTCTAAAGGTGAACGCTATTGGTTGTCTTTGGCAGATTGCTCCCTGCCGAATTATTATAGCATCAGCGGGGAGTAATCTTTTGTATTACTGTTTTTTCTCCTCTTCGTCAAACTTGAACTCCAAGGGATTGGCAATCTTCTGCTTCAGCAAAGCAAAGTCAAATACATCTGATACATTCTCTACGTAATGGAATTCAACTCCTTGCAGATAGATTTCGGGTATCTCCTCGATGTCTTTGCGGTTCTCCTGACAGATGAGGATGTCGGTAATGCCGGCACGTTTGGCTGCCAGAATCTTCTCCTTGATTCCACCTACGGGAAGAACCTTTCCGCGAAGAGTAATCTCGCCCGTCATGGCAACACGCTGACGCACCTTGCGCTGGGTGAGGGCAGAGGCAAGTGATGTTGCCATGGTAACGCCTGCCGATGGACCATCCTTGGGAACGGCTCCTTCGGGTACGTGAATGTGAATGTTGTAGTTATCGAAGATACGCATGTCGAGGTCAAGAAGTTCGGCATGAGCCTTGATGTATTCAAGAGCCAGTACGGCACTCTCCTTCATCACGTCGCCAAGGTTACCAGTAAGGGTGAGTTTACCTCCCTTTCCCTTGCTGAGACTGGTCTCGATGAAAAGGATCTCGCCACCTACACTTGTCCAGGCCAGACCAGTCACTACACCGGCATTGTCATTGCCTTGGTACTTGTCGCGGTTATAGGGGGGCTTACCTAAAAGATCGGTAAGCATGGCCGGAGTGATGGTCTTGAACTCAGTCTCCTCGTTGAGTGCATATTTCAGCGCAATCTTGCGGAATATCTTGCTTATCTGTTTTTCCAGACCGCGAACACCACTCTCGCGCGTATAATCCTCGATGATACGCTCTAAGGCAGCCTTGCTGATTTTCAAGTCCTTGTATTCGTTAAGTCCGTTGTTCTCCTTCTCTTTGGGAATGAGGTGCTTACGGGCAATCTCAATCTTTTCTTCGGTAATGTATCCGCTTACTTCAATGAGCTCCATACGGTCGAGCAGAGGCTGAGGGATGGTGCTGATATTGTTGGCAGTAGCGATAAACATTACATTCGAAAGGTCGTAATCCAAATCGAGGTAGTTATCGTGGAAAGCATTGTTCTGCTCGGGGTCGAGCACTTCGAGCAAAGCAGATGAAGGATCACCGTTCATAGTGTTCTGCGTTACCTTGTCCACCTCGTCAAGGATGAAGACGGGATTGGAGGAACCAGCCTTGATGATGTTCTTGATGATACGTCCGGGCATTGCTCCGACGTAGGTCTTGCGGTGACCGCGAATCTCTGCTTCGTCGTGCAAACCACCTAATGACATGCGTACATACTTGCGTTTCAGACTGGCAGCAATGCTCTTTCCAAGCGATGTCTTACCTACTCCTGGAGGGCCATAAAGGCAGATGATGGGACTCTTGAGGTCGCCACGCAACTTCAGTACGGCAAGATGCTCCAGAATGCGCTCCTTAACCTTCTCCATGCCGTAGTGGTCGCTATTGAGTATCTTCTCGGCAGTCGAAAGTACCAGGTGGTCTTTGGTGAAACTATTCCATGGCAACTGCAGAATGGTCTGAAGATATGTAAGTTGTACGTTGTAATCAGGACTTGATGGATTGAGACGTTCCAGTTTCTTTACCTCGCGTTCAAAGACTTCGTCTACTTCTTCTGACCAGTCCTTCTTGCTTGCTTTTTCGCGCAATTCCTGACTGTCTTTGATGGTGTCCTGTCCCTTGCCAAGCTCTTCCTGGATGTTGCGCAACTCCTGGTGCAAGAAGTATTCGCGTTGTTGGTCGCTGAGGTCGGCCTGGGTCTTTTGCTTCAGGTTGTTGCGTATGTTGGCAAAATGCAACTCTCTGTTAATCAGTCTGACAACAGAAAGTGTTCTCTCCATGATGCTGGTTTCGCGAAGCAATTCTACCTTGTCGTCGGTCTTGAATGGGAAACAGCAACACAAGAAGTTGATGAAGAAATAATCGTTGCGTATATTCTTGACGGTGAAGAGGGCATCCTTGCCCATGTCATCCATGCTGTCAATCAGTTTCTCTGCACGAGAACGGCAGTCTGATATCAGCATGTCGTAATCCAGACTGTCAGACTTCTTGGGCATTTTCTCCTTCATCTTGCTTACGCTGGCAAACGTCACATTGTTCTCGGTCGTCGTGGCAACCAGTTTTACGCGACTGAGGCCTTGGAGAATAACGGTGTTTGTGTTGTTAGGCAATTCAATGGTTCGAACCACGCGTGCCACCACACCCACTCTGTGTAGGTCGGACATCTCAGGTTTTTCTGTATCGAATGATTTCTGGCAGAATACGGCAACGGGTGTTTCGGTACTTTCTGCCATCTTGATGACCTTCAAGGACGACTTGCGTGTTATGCTGACTGGAATCATTACCGTTGGGAACAACACCATGTTGCGAAGAGGCAACAAGGGCAACTCGTTGGGAAATTCTACGTCTAAAAGTTTTGAGAAATCTCCGTCGTAATCTGCGACGAAATTTATACTCATGTTATTATCTTGATCGCTCATTTATTAATTGTTTGATATGAGTGTTGTTGCTATATTTTGTTGCTTTTTGCTGGGACGGGTTGAACGTTCCGGGCAAAAACGGGTGCAAAGTTAACGAAAAATATCGAGATTTCGAGTTAATGGACATTATATTTTAGTGAATTATTCTTAAATAATATTGTTTGTGCGCACATTCGCGCGTAGAGTGACTTAGTTTTTGTACTTTTGCGAAGTGTTTTGGGATATGTGCGAAAGTGGTCTGGTCAGACATTTTTGCTGTTTCCATCTTAAACTTTACAATAACTTGGCAAGTACATATTTCGATTTCAAAAAGTTTCGTGTCTACCACGATCGTTGTGCCCAAAAGGTGGGTACCGATGGGGTAGTGCTTGGTGCGTGGGTGAATATTGAGGGGGCTAAGAGCATCCTTGATATTGGCACGGGAAGTGGTTTGATAGCCTTGATGGTGGCTCAGCGTGAGCCTGAGGCAAAGGTGATGGGTGTGGATATTGATGATAGTGCAGTCGGCCAGGCACGCGAAAATGTGGCGGCAAGTCCCTTTGCTGACAGAATCCGTATTGTACATGCCGATGTCCGCGATTTTTGCAAGCAACCTTCTTCATTTGAAAGTGACTGCTCACCTTTAATGTTTGACCATATTATCTGCAATCCTCCCTTCTATGTAGAGGATACCTTGCCTCCAGACGCCACTCGTGCATTGGCGCGAAATGCTGCCTTATTGCCTTTCGAGGATTTGGTGAAGTCGGTTGCCGAGATGCTGGCTCCTGAGGGGTGCTTCAGCGTGATGTTGCCCATGTTGTGTCGTGACTATTTTACGGTACTTTGCGAAGCCAGTTCCATGCACCTTATTCGTCAATGTACGGTACAAACGGTTCAGAGGAAAGCTCCTAAACGCATCTTGATTACTTATTCAAGAAAGCGCGTTGAAGATGTTGTGAAAGAATCGCTTATACTTCAAGACGGCAATGAAAAAAGCGAGGCATATAAATACCTCGCTCGTGATTTTTATCTATAGAAATTTTCAAAGATTCCGTTTCGTTTGGCTACTGGTGGGAAGACCTTACAAGACATTCTTTTTAGGTGTTCCTACAACCATCTTGATGCCTCCCGCAACAGCTTCCATTACAACGTCCTTAGGACCATCTGCAGGATCTCCATCCCATTGGATAGGACCTTCTTTCTCTCTGTGAATGGTAATCTTGCTGCATTTCACCATCTCAACCTTCTTGCTATGGTCAATGGTGGCGGTTGCCAGTCGAAGACCAACCAAAGGTGAGGTCAGCTTGTTGAACACTGTCCAAATATTTACATCCAGTTTCCCGTCGCAAACGGATGCTTTAGGAGCAATGAAAAAGTCGTTGCCATACTGAGCGGCATTGGCACCTGTTACCAACCAGCACTTTTTGTGCTCGGTTCTGCCTTCATCTTCAATATCTATGTCGTAGGTTTCGCCCTTGTATTTCAGTCCTACGCCAATGGTTGTCTTCAAATAGGTGGGTAAGCCTCGCTTGCCGGCATGGGCAAAGGTGTAGCTTACTTGTGCATCGAAGCCTACGCCTGCCGTGCAAAAGAAAGGATGACCGCATATCTTACCATAGTCGCATTGCTTGATATCCATATTCTTCAGGGTTTCAAGTGCTTTCTCTGGCTTCATGGGGATACCGATGTGGCGGGCCAAACCGTTACCGCTTCCGCATGGGATGATACCCAGGGCCGTATTGGTGTGCACGATACCTCTGGCAACTTCGTTGACTGTTCCGTCGCCACCAACGGCTACAGCCACCAATGCGCCTTGCTCTGCTGCCTCACGCGCCAATTCCTCGGCATGTCCGGCACGTTGTGTGTGCTTGATTTCGTACTCATACTTGCCATCATTGAAATATTGAGGTATGATGTCAAGGATGTGCTGTTTGCTTTTGGTGCCCGAGATGGGATTTACTATAAAAACGAGTTTCATTCAATTTCTGCTTTTTATGTAGTGGCAATATGATTGTGCCACACAAACCTAATATCCTGTAATTTTTGTGCAAAGATATGAAAAAAATGCTTTTCATCACGTTTTTGTGTTGATAAAAGGCGAAAAAGTGCGTATTTTGTTGCAAAAAAGTACTTACCTATTTCTTTTTTTTGTAACTTTGCAGTTGAATTATAATTTTACAGTCAAAAAGACACAATTTCTAAATTATTATATGGGACTTTTAGATGAGAAACTTGCGAAACATCCTTTTTTCGGTTTGGCAAAGCAGGTAAAGGAAGAGGGCATTTACCCTTATTTTCGTGAGATTGAAGGAAAACAAGGAACTGAAGTAGAAATGGGTGGACATCATGTTTTGATGTTCGGTTCTAATGCTTATACCGGTCTTACTGGTGATGAACGTATCATCGAAGCTGGTTGCAAGGCAATGAAGCAGTATGGTAGTGGTTGCGCAGGTAGCCGTTTCCTTAATGGTACACTTGACATCCACGTACAGTTGGAGAAAGAACTTGCTGAATATGTTGGCAAGGATGATGCTCTTTGCTTCTCTACTGGTTTTACAGTTAACAGTGGTGTTATTCCCCAGCTTGTTGGCAAGGATGATTACATTATTTGTGACGATCGTGACCACGCTAGTATTATTGATGGCCGACGTTTGTCTTTTGCAACTCAGTTGCATTACAAGCACAACGACATGGCTGATTTGGAGCGTGTTCTTCAGCGTTGCGAACCCGACAAGGTGAAACTGATTGTTGTGGACGGTGTGTTCTCAATGGAGGGTGACCTTTGTAACTTGCCCGAGATTGTTAAGCTGAAGCACAAGTACAACGCTTCAATCATGGTTGACGAAGCTCATGGTTTGGGCGTGTTCGGTCGCCAGGGTCGTGGTGTTTGCGATCATTTCGGTTTGACCGAGGAGGTTGACCTTATTATGGGTACATTCTCTAAGTCATTGGCAAGTATTGGTGGTTTTATTGCTGCTAATCAGACTATCATCGATTCTTTGCGTCATACTGCACGTACTTATATCTTCTCTGCAAGTTGTACTCCCGCAGCAACTGCTGCTGCTCGTGAGGCATTGCGTATCATCAAGGCTGAGCCCCAGCGCTTGGAGGCTTTGTGGGATGTTACCAACTATGCATTGAAGCGTTTCAAGGAAGAAGGTTTTGAAATCGGTGAGACCGAGAGTCCTATCATTCCTCTTTATGTACGCGACTTGAAGAAGACCTTCGTTGTTGTGGCTCGTGCTTTCGAGGAGGGTGTATTCATCAATCCCGTTATTCCTCCCGCATGTGCTCCTTCCGACACTTTGGTTCGCTATGCTTTGATGGCTACTCACACCCACGAGCAGGTTGATCGTTCGGTTGTCATCTTGAAGAAGGTATTCCAGGAGTTGGGCGTAATCAAGTAAGTTCAGAATAGTTATTTGCCTATTTTGTAAACTTCTTAATTTGCAATAATTAAGAGTTTCCTTTTTGGAATTCTTTATACATAATACGATAGGAGAGACGTAGTTTATACGTTTCTCCTATTTTTCTTTTTAATACGTTTTATGAAAGTGTTTTGAGAGATTGTCTTAACTAACATCATTGGTGAATCTATACAAGAAACAGTAGACAGACGTTAAGAAGACAGGAGTTAAAAAGACAGGAGAGAAGAGTTGAGAAGGCAAAAGATAGGAGTCAGAAAGACAGTAGCAAAAAAATCATTTGGTGAGAATTTGCTTGAATGCATTTGAGTGGATTTTCCAAGCAAGTATTTGTTGAGTGTATTTTCTTGTTAAAGTTGAAAATTCGATAGATTTTTCTTTTGCTCAAATGGCAATTCTTTCGATGAACAGCACGATTTTCTCGTTCGGATTTCTGATTAATTTCCTTTTCTTCTTTGCTTGATTTTGTCCGTTTTTTCCGGTTTTCCTCTTGCGTTCCCCTTACTTTCCTCTTAGGTTCCCCTACAATTTCTCGTAGAATTACGCGGAAATCTCGTGCACACCTCGTGAAATCCTTCTAGGCACTTTGTGGTCACTTTCGTAAAAAGTCGGATATTTTCGGTTTTTTGATTCTTTTTTGATGAAAACACGATATTTTTTTTGCTGACCTTTTGCCGTGTCTATAAATTTTAGTATCTTTGCGTAGCAAATGCGATAATAGCTCAGTTGGTAGAGCATTGGCTTCCCAAGCCGAGGGTCGCGGGTTCGAGTCCCGTTTATCGCTCTTTTGTTAGCCTTTCGTGAACCATGACTTTCTATGATTGTTGTGATCACAGAAACACATTTAAGAAGAATTAAATAACGCCAGCGCAGATGGTCGAGACTATCAGGCATCAAGGTAGAGTAGAAAGCGTTGCCGACGGAATTGTGAAGGTGAAAATCCTGCAATCGTCGGCATGTAGTGGTTGTAGTGCTGCTAAACTTTGTCAATCGAGCGAGACAAAAGAAAAGTTCGTTGACGTGAGAGTGAGCAATGCTTCCACTTATGCCGTTGGTGACGAGGTGGTGCTTCGTGGTTCGCTGAAACAGGGACTTAAAGCCACTTGGTGGGCATACGTGCTCCCTCTTCTGCTGGTTATTGTTGCAGTTGCATTGACTTACATGTTGACCAAGAACGACGGTTTATCGGCAGGTGCAGCACTCTTGATGTTGGTGGTTTACTATGGTGCAATGTACGCTTTGCGCTCCCGTTTTGAGAGTAAGTTTGCGTTTTCAATCGAATAAACGAACCAGAAAAACAAATTATAAGAATCAGAAATCTGAAACATTAAAACGAATTTGAATACAATATCAAAGATGGGCTTACTTTTACAGAGCTTGCTTTTCTTTGTTACTGAATGAAAATAGACTTTAATCTGAACCAAATTAGCAATAAATAATAACTTAATAAATTAAAACAAAATGAATGTAATTCTGATTGCAGTAATCGTTTTGGGTGGCATCGGCTTGATATCAGCGCTGATATTGTTCGTTGCTTCTAAGAAGTTTGCTGTTCATGAAGATCCACGCATTGCGCAGGTTGCCGAGTTGCTTCCACAGGCCAACTGTGGTGGTTGCGGTTACCCTGGTTGTAATGGTTTTGCTGCTGCTTGCGTAAAAGCTGCAGACGGTGGTTCTTTGGGTGATTTGAATTGTGCCCCTGGTGGTGGTGCCGTCATGGAGAAAGTGGCTGGCGTTCTGGGCTTGCAGGCTGGTGCTGCGGCTCCCAAGGTGGCAGTAGTTCGTTGTACGGGTTCTTGCGAGGCCCGTCCTCACGGTGTTGTGTATGACGGTGCACATAGTTGCCGCATCCAGAACATGACGGGCATGGGTGAAACTCAGTGCCTCTATGGTTGCTTGGGTGAGGGCGATTGTGTCAATGCTTGTCTCTTTGGCGCCATCAAGATTAACCCCGAGACTCTTCTTGCTGAGGTTGACGAGAGCAAGTGTACCGGTTGTGGTGCTTGCCAGAAGGCTTGTCCCCGCGGTATTATTGAGTTGCGCACCCAGGGTCCCAAGGGCCGTAAGGTTGTTGTGCTTTGTAACAACAAGGATAAGGGTGCCTTGGCAGTCAAGGAGTGCAAGAATAGTTGTATCGGTTGTGGCAAGTGCGTGAAGACTTGCGAGAAGTTTGAGGCTATCACATTGGAGGCTAACCTGGCTCATATTGATCCTGATAAGTGCAAGATGTGCCGTAAGTGCGAAGAGGCTTGTCCCCGTGGCTGTATTCAGGCTTTCAACTTCCCTCCCAGAAAACCAAAGGAGGAGGCACCCGTTGCACAGCAGCCTGCACAGAATAGTGAGAGTGTTAAAACCCAAGTAGCAGAACAGTAAAAAATGGAGTCCCCTCGAAATTCTTCACCAGAAGATGGGTGAGGGGAGAGAAACATATGAAGACATTTAAAATAGGCGGTGTTCATCCCGCAGAGAATAAGCTGTCTGCTGGTAGTCCCATTCGTGAGGCTGCTCTGCCAAAGCAGGCTATTTTCAGTATGTTCCAGCACATTGGTGCTCCTGCCAAACCAATCGTTAAGAAGGGCGATGTCGTTAAGGTAGGTACTATGCTTGGTGAGGCTGGAGGTTTTGTTAGTGCTCCTATCTTCAGTTCCGTTAGCGGAAAGGTTGCCAAGGTTGACGTGGCACTTGATGCCAGCGATACCCGTCGTATGGCTGTCTATGTTGACGTAGAAGGTGATGAGTGGGAGGAGAGCATTGACCGTTCTACCGATCTTGTAAAGTTGAGCGATCGTCCTGATTTGGATAGCAAGACCATCGTAGAAAAAATCAAGAACGCAGGTATTGTTGGTATGGGTGGTGCAACCTTCCCCTGTCATGTTAAGCTTTGTCCTCCTCCTGGATGCAAGGCTGAGTGCGTTATCATCAATGCTGTAGAGTGTGAGCCTTATCTTACTGCCGATCATCGTCTTATGCTCGAGCATGCTGCCGAGATTCTTGAAGGTGTAGAACTGATCATGAAGGCAGTAGATGTTACCCGAGGTTATGTGGGTATTGAGAACAACAAGCCCGATGCTATTGCCTTGATGACAGAAAAGGCTCAGAGTCATCCTAACATTGAAATCGTTCCTTTGAAGGTGAAATATCCTCAGGGTGGTGAGAAGCAGCTTATCGATGCTGTTATCGGTCGTCAGGTTCCTGCTCCTCCCGCAATACCCATCAATGTGGGTGCTGTGGTTCAGAATGTAGGTACTGCCTTTGCTATTTATCAGGCAGTTATGAAGAACAAGCCTCTTATCGATCGTGTTATCACCGTGACGGGTAAGAGTGTTAAGAATCCTTCAAACCTGCTGGCTCGTTTGGGTACTCCCTTCCAGCAACTCATTGATGAGTGTGGTGGTTTGCCCGAGGATACTGGTAAGATTATCGGTGGTGGTCCTATGATGGTTAAGGCACTTATCTCGCTCGAGGTTCCCATGACCAAGGGTTCAAGCGGTTTGCTGATTATGAACGATAAGGAGGCTCGACGTGCAGAACCCGATCCCTGTATCCGTTGTGCTAAGTGTGTGAGTGCATGTCCTATGGGACTGGAGCCTTATCTTTTGGCTTCTGTATGTGCTCAGCATGATTGGGAATGTGCAGAGAATAATGATATTGTTAGTTGTATTGAGTGCGGTAGTTGCCAGTTTACCTGTCCCAGTCATCGTCCTTTGCTCGATAATTTACGTTTAGGCAAGGGTACAGTTATGGGTATTATCCGTGCTCGTGCTGCTGCTAATAAGTAAGATCGTTCCTAATTGAAGTTGCATTTGTATATTATATATAAGGTAAAAAATAAGATAAACAAGTAAATCGTCATACCCTCAGACGTATCTCTGCCTTCCTTTCGTGGAAGAAAAGGGTGAGGGCTTGTATTTATGAGTAAATTAGTTATTTCACTTTCACCTCATGTTCACGGTGGCGACTCCGTTCAGAAGAACATGTATGGTGTTTGCATAGCACTGGTTCCCGCTCTGTTGGCCAGCCTTTGGTTCTTCGGTTTGGGTGCTGCCATCGTGCTTGCTACTTCGGTGCTGGCTTGCGTCTTGTTTGAGTGGGCCATTGCTAAGTTCTTGCTCAAGACAAAGCGTTGCACCATTTGCGACGGTTCGGCCGTCCTCACCGGTTTGTTGCTCGGTTTCAACTTGCCAAGCAATCTTCCTATTTGGATTATCATTATCGGTGCTCTCGTTGCTATTGGCGTAGGTAAGATGACCTTTGGCGGTTTGGGTTGCAATCCCTTCAATCCTGCTCTTGTTGGTCGTGTGTTCCTGCTGATCTCATTCCCCGTTCAGATGACCAGCTGGCCTGTTCCTGGTCAGATGACTGCTATGGGTGCTGATGCTGTTACAGGAGCTACTCCTCTTGCCTTGATCAATTCTGGTCAGCTTGACAAACTGCCCGAAACATCAGACCTTCTTTTTGGTCAGGTTGGTGGTTCTTTGGGTGAGGTTAGTGCCTTGGCACTTTTGCTGGGTCTGGCATTTATGCTGTGGCGCAAGATTATTACCTGGCACATTCCTGTAAGCGTGCTCGGTACGGTTGCAGCTTTCACTGGCATTCTTTATCTCATCGATCCCACTACTTATGTGAATCCTCTGACTCACCTGCTGACTGGTGGTATGATGTTGGGTGCATGTTATATGGCTACTGACTATGTGACTTCTCCCATGACTCACAAGGGTCAGATTATCTATGGTTGCCTCATTGGTTTCCTCACAGTTGTAATTCGTTTGTGGGGTGCTTATCCCGAGGGTATGTCATTTGCCATCCTCATCATGAATGCATTTACTCCCCTTATCAATAACTATTGCAAACCTAAGCGCTTTGGCGAAGTGGTTAGAAAGGAGGCTGCAAAATGAAAAAGCTGAAATCTACATGGTATAATATGGCCATTGTGTTGACACTCATTGCTGTCATTGCTGGTGGCTTGCTGGCTTATGTCAACAGTATCACCGAAGGTCCTATTGCTGCAATCAACCAGAAAAATCTTGAGGATGGTATCCGCAAGGTGTTGGGCGATGACAATGTGGCTATTCCTGAACCCGAAACTATGGAGGATGGTACTATGATCTATCGTACCGAGAAGGGTTTTGCCGTACAGAGTAAGGATCCTCAGAATGCTTCTTTCGGTGGTGACCTTACCATCTTGGTTGGTTTCGATACAGAAGGCAACATCATGGGATATACCGTTTTGAAGACTAATGAGACTCCTGGATTGGGTGCTAAGGCAGACGAATGGTTCCAGAAGGACGGAAAGGGTTGCATTATTGGCAAGAATCCCTCAACTCCTTTGTCTGTATCAAAGGATGGTGGCGATGTTGATGCCATTACTGCAAGTACCATTACCAGTCGCTCATTCCTCCGTGCTGTCAATGCTGCTTATGCTGCTTGTTTCAGCGGTGATTCCTCTGCAGATGCTCAGACAGGCGCTACACAGCAGGTTGCTGCCTGCGAGGATGTTCCTGCAGACGCTCCCGTTGACTATGAACAGGAGGCAGAAAACTTGAGTAAGGAAATAGAAGAGTCGAACAATTAATTAAGGAGGAAACAATATGAACTACTTGAAAGTATTATTAAATGGTATCGTCAAGGAGAATCCTACTTTTGTTCTTCTCCTTGGTATGTGTCCTACTCTTGGCACCACCAGTAGTGCGCTCAATGGTATGTCGATGGGTTTGGCAACCATGGCTGTACTGATTTGCTCAAACTTTGTCATCTCACTCATCAAGAATGTCATTCCCGATATGGTGCGTATTCCATCGTTTATTGTGGTCATTGCATCATTGGTGACTGTGCTGCAGATGCTCATCAAGGCTTATGCTCCAGATATTGATAAGAGCCTCGGACTTTTCATCCCCCTTATCGTAGTAAACTGTATCATTCTGGGACGTGCAGAAGCATTTGCTGCAAAGAACAATCCTATTGCCAGCATCTTCGATGGTGTGGGTATGGGTCTTGGTTTCTCTATCGCACTTACCCTTCTGGGTGCAGTACGCGAGATTCTGGGAACTGGTCACGTATTCGGCATTGAAATCTTCAGCGACAGCTATGGTGCTTTGATCTTTGTCTTGGCTCCTGGTGCGTTCATTGCTTTGGGTTACCTTATTGCGATTATTAACAAGATTAAGAACTAAATTAGAAAACGTCATCCCTCGACGTAACTAACCGTTCTTCTAAGGAAAGGTTAGGGTAGGGTTCAAATATGGGTTATATTTTAATTTTTATCACGGCAATCTTCGTTAATAACGTTGTGCTGTCTCAGTTCTTAGGTATCTGCCCATTCTTGGGTGTAAGTAAAAAAGTAGAGACTGCATCAGGTATGGCTGCTGCTGTGGCTTTTGTCTTGACCATTGCAACCATTGTTACTTACCTGATTCAGATTTATCTGCTTGAACCATTTAACTTGGGTTACTTGCAAACCATAGCTTTCATTCTTGTCATTGCAGCATTGGTGCAGATGGTTGAGATCGTCTTAAAGAAGGTTAGCCCCAGTCTCTATCAGGCTCTTGGTGTATTCCTTCCATTGATTACTACCAACTGTTGTATCTTGGGTGTTGCCATCCAGGTAGCAAGCGGAACTTATGCTGCTCCCGGTCTTGATCATAATTTGCTTACCGGTATCGTTTATGCTGTAAGTACCGCACTCGGTTTTGGTTTGGCACTTATCGTATTTGCGGGCATCCGTGAGCAGTTGGCTCGTGTGGCAGTTCCCAAAGGTGTTCAAGGAATGAGCATTGCTTTGATTACTGCAGGTCTCTTGGCTATGGCATTTATGGGCTTTAGTGGTGTGAATAACGGTCTTCAAAAGCTGTTTGGCATCTAAATACCGATATTTTTGTCAAATAATTTGAATAAAAGAGGTGTTTTCGCAAAAAAACACCTTTTTTTTTGTTTGATTACGAAAATATTCATATCTTTGCAACATCAACAAATAAAGCTAACATATGAGGGACACAATTTTAGTAACTGGAGGTACAGGCTTCATTGGTTCTCATACTACCGTTGAACTGCAAAATGCTGGGTACAATGTCGTTATTGTCGACGACTTGTCAAACTCAAGTATTGATGTTCTTGATGGCATTGAGAAGATTACTGGAGTCCGTCCAGCTTTTGAGAAAATTGACCTTCGTAATTTAGACGAAACAGAGTCGGTATTCAAAAAATATCCCGGCATTAAAGGAATTATCCACTTTGCAGCCAGCAAGGCTGTGGGTGAGAGTGTTGAGAAACCTCTCCATTACTATCGTAACAACATCGTGAGTCTGGTTAACCTGCTCGAGTTGATGCCTAAGTACGATGTAAAGGGTATAATCTTCTCGTCAAGCTGTACGGTGTACGGGCAACCTAGTGCAGAGAATCTTCCTGTAACGGAAGAGGCACCAGTGCAGAAAGCCATGTCTCCTTATGGCAACACAAAACAGATTAATGAAGAGATTATTAGGGATTTCATCAACTCTGGAGCTAACATCAAGAGTGTCATTCTTCGATATTTCAATCCTATAGGTGCACATCCCAGTGCTCTGATTGGAGAATTACCTAATGGTGTTCCTTTGAATCTGATTCCTTTCGTTACTCAAACTGCTATCGGTATCCGCAAGGAACTGAAGATTTTTGGTAACGATTACAATACTCCTGACGGAACATGCATCCGTGACTACATATATGTGGTGGATTTGGCTGTCGCTCATGTAAAAGCTATGGCACGTGTTCTTGAACAGGAAACCGATCCCGTTGAGGTCTTCAACATTGGTACCGGTAAGGGTCTTTCGACTTATGAAGTCATTCAAGGTTTTGAAAAGGCAACCGGCGTAAAAGTTCCCTGGAGTTTTGCTCCTCGTCGTTCTGGCGATATTGAGAAGGTTTGGGGTAATGTTGATAAGGCAAATAAGGTGCTTGGCTGGAAAGCCGATACTCCTTTGGAAGATGTACTTGCTTCTGCTTGGAAGTGGCAATGTGCTCTTCGAGAACGAGGGATTATGTAAATTTGATAAGTTTTTGTTATCCTGATATTTGTTAACTTGGCGGGCGTCAAAGGTCCGGTGTGAATCGTGCCCCCGCTGCTCTATAGCAACGTCAAGTTATCGTGTTTTATTTTGTGTTTGTGTAAGTTGTCCTTCGACGCGAGTTGAGGGGCAATTTTTTTATATATACATTCTTGTGGAATTACTCTTATCCTCACACTAACTTTTATAGTTGAAAGGTTTTTAGTCTTATAAACACATATTGCACAAAAAAAGTAGGCCGTAGCCTACTTCCTTATTTCTTCTTTTTCTTCCTAAGTCCCATTATTAATTTTATGGCATCTCCCACTTTGTATCCGATCTTAACTCCCTGGATGATGTTCATGCCTTTGTCAAGAAGGTAATTGAACATTCCCCATTTTGAAGTTGGGACAGCGGGCTGGGTAAGCTCTTGGTAGGTGGCTTTCATTCTTTTTTTTGAAGCCTTCAAGCGCTTTTGCAGTTGTTCGCGGTTATATTCCAACCACTCCAACTCATCCATGTTTCGATACCGGCGAACTTTCTCTTTCAGACGTTGATTGATGAGTTCGTCAATTCTTTCTTGTTCAGTCTTCATCATCTTCGTTTTCTAAGTCTTCTTTTTCTTTGATAAAGATGCTTGTCATCATACGTGCCAATGGCAGGATGACCCAGCGTCTGCGATTGAGGTAGAAAACAAGTAATAGGAATAAGAGGAAAGCTGCATATATTGCATAGCAAAGTGCAATGTTTCCTATGACTGCACCTAACCAGTGCACTAAGGCAAGACCAGCAAAGATGAAAACTATCAATGACACGAGTGCCACAACAGCAATGATAGCCAACTTACTAATGAGTTTTGTAAGTTGCTCTGCTGCTGAATAACGCAAGTATTCCTTCTGAAGACCATAGTATTTCTTGGCTTCGAGAATGAGTCCTGCAATGCTGGCCTGTGATTCTTTGCTGTTTTGCATTTTGTTGTTGTCTTATAAAACTAAGCTATGCTGTCTGCGTGTTACTCTTCGTTGGTCTGGAGTTCCTCTGCGATCTCATCAACGAGGTTGTCCATCTCCTTGTGATTAAGGCGAATACCACGCTTGCGCAATGAGTCCATAATCTTCTTTCGCAAATCAGAACCCTTCTGGGGAGCAAAAAGCAAACCTGCTGCAGCACCGACAATAGCTCCACCTACAAATGCTGCGATTACATTGAAATTCTTCATGATAAACTGTGTTTTTATCGTTATTTATATTAGTTCTTACGCAAAGTTACTTGTTTTTTGCAAATATACAAAGAAGTTTCGGTTTTTTTAACTTTTTTTTTGTGGAATACACTTTTATTATTGGCAAAAAATCACTATCTTTGTGCAGAAAATTAAATCAAACAAATAATCCTTATAATATGAAGAAGATTTTCTTTATGACTACTGCTTTGGCTGCTGCCATGGCGTTTACATCTTGTAAGAGTAGCGAAAGCGCATACAAGAAAGCATACGAAAAGGCTCAGGCTGCTCAGAATCAGAACCAGCAGTACACCCAGAACAATGTTCAGTATGGTTATGGCCAGCAGAGCACTCCTGTAGAGGTTACACCTGTTTCTCCAACTACCACTACAACAACTGTTGCAACTACTCCTACCACCACTACTACAGTTACCACTACTCCTACAACTACTGTCCCCGTTCAGCAGAAGGTTGATTACAGCAATGTAACTGTTCGTACAGAGAAGGCTGTGGTTGTCAGCGGAAGTGCTTTGAAAGAATATAGTGTTGTTGTCGGCAGTTTCAGCGTAAAGGCAAATGCTGAAGGCTTGAAGTCAAAGTTGGCAAATGCTGGTTATTCTTCACGAGTTATCCGTACCCAGGTTAATGGAGCTGACTGGTATCGTGTAGTTGCCGCAAGTTTCAGCACAAAGGACGAAGCTGCTGCATTCCGTGCTTCACAGCAGGCTAACTATCCCGATGCTTGGTTGCTTTACGCTAAATAAATAAGAGTATTCATTACCAAAAATATGGAGTTAGCGCCAATGTGCTAACTCCTTTTTATTACAGTGGCGAGATTACTTTCTATAGATTACGGTACTAAGCGTACAGGTTTGGCAGTTTCTGATCCTGCTCAGATTATTCCGGGGGGGTTGTGTACGGTGGCTACGAAAGAATTATTGAAATTCCTTCAGGATTACGTGAAGAGTGAAGCTGTTGAACGTTTCATTGTTGGTTTGCCAAAACAGACTAATGGACAAGATAGTGAGAATCTTAAACGTGTGAAAAGTTTTGTGGGACAGTTGCAAAAGGCAATTCCCGACATTCCTGTTACATGGTATGATGAGCGCTATACAAGTGTTTTGGCGCATCAAACTATGATTGATGCAGGCTTAGGCAAGAAGGCGCGACAGAACAAGGCGTTGGTTGACGAAATTAGTGCCACGATTATTCTCCGCGATTATATGGAAAGTAATAAGTTTTAAACAATTACAAGTGGTCAATGGTGTTACTTCGTTGATTTTATATTTTGTTGAAAACCTCTTGTAATAATATAAGTGTTTATTTTTAACTATTTGTTATTTAATTATTTATTATATAATCTACTATAATTTATAATCAGTAATTTATAATCTTTAATAGATATGGTTCTTCCTATATATACATTTGGCCAGCCCGTTCTTCGTAAAGTTGCAGAAGATATAACTCCCGATTACCCAGAATTAGAAAAGCTTATTCAGGATATGTATGATACTTTGGAGAGAAGTGAAGGCATTGGTCTGGCTGCTCCTCAGATAGGTTTGCCTATCCGTCTTGTTGTCATCAACCTTGATCTGTTAAGCGATGACATGCCCGAGTACAAGGATTATATTCATACTTTCATCAATCCTCATATTGTGGAGTATGATGATAGCGAGAAGGATACTTCAGAAGAGGGTTGCCTTTCTCTTCCTGGTATTCATGAGAAAGTGGTTCGTCCCACCCGTATACATGTACAGTATAAGGATGAGGAATTCAATGATCATGACGAATGGGTTACTGGATATCTGGCTCGTGTTATGCAACATGAGTTTGATCATCTTGAAGGTAAGGTTTTCACTGATCATCTTACCGGTCTTCGTAAGACTATGGTGAAAGGCAAGTTGAATACCTTGCTGAAGGGTAATTTTAGTTGTGGATATAAGGTAAAAGTAAGACGATAGTATCTGTTTCCATTAGGGATACTGAATAGAAATGCTGAAAAGACTCATATACATAGCATGTCTTCTGTTTACTGCTTTCAGTACGAAGATGGATGCCCAGTTTAATGCCGAAAGGGTTTTGCTTATGGGGCGTAATGCTTTGTATTATGAAGACTATGTACTTAGTATTCAGCGTTTCAATATGGTTATCCATGCCAAGCCCAATATGGCTGAAGCATATTTTTATCGAGGTTTGGCAAAGTTCTACCTGGAGGATTATGCCGGTGCTGACAATGACTGCTCGAGTGCTATTTATCGAAATCCTTATGCAGATAACTATTATGTTCTCAGAGGTCTTTGCCGTATTAACTTAAAGCAGTACGATAAGGCTGAATCGGATTATCAAAAGGCTATTGACAATAATCCAATGGAATCAAGTTATTGGCATAACATGGTTCTTTGTCAGATTCAGCAGAAACTGTATTCGAAGGCAGATTCTTGTTTGGGTATTATGATTCGCAAGTGGCCCAAGACAAGTGATAATTACACTATGCGTGCTCAGGTTAAGTATGCTGAGAATGATTCCGTACAGGCAGAGCAATGGGTAGACCGTGCTTTGGAGGTTAATCAGTATGATGGTTCTGCATTAAGTATGAAAGCGATGGCATTGCTGCAACGTAATCAATATGCTGATGGTGAAGCAATGCTTGATAAGGCCATCATCCAGTTGCCTCGTCATGCCGATCTTTTCATCAACCGTGCGCTTGCTCGTTATAATCAGGACAACCTTCGCGGTGCTATGAATGATTATGATGCCGCATTAGAACTAAATGAAAACAGTTTTATCGGACATTTTAACCGTGGATTGTTGCGAGCACAAGTAGGCGATGATAATCGTGCTATAGAGGATTTCAATTTTGTCATTGAGCGAGATTCTGATAATCATATTGCTATTTATAACCGAGCCATATTGCTAAATAATGTAGGCGATTACAAAGGGGCACTTAGTGATCTTTCTGTTTTGCTCAAAGAGTATCCTGAATTTTGGGATGGTTATGCTATGCGTGCCCAGATACGTCGTAAGATTGGCGATACATACGGTGCGGAACGTGATGAGTTTAAGGTGATGAAAGCGCGTATTGAAGGTCCGTCGCATCGTAAGAAAGCAACCAAGAAAACGCGTAAAGCAAATGACAGGAACCTTGATGGTTATAACAAATTGGTAGAGAACGATTCGCAGGAGGTCACACAAGAGTATGCGTCAGCTTATCGTGGCAGAGTACAGGATAAATCTGCCGTACTTCAATCCATGCCCTTGTTTATTCTAAGTTATTTTGAGCGTCCTATGGGTATCAATCATTATGTTCCCTTCATTCAAGCCATTGAAAACCTCAATAATAACCATTCATTCTTTGCCAAGATTCATGTGACCAATCATGAGGATACGGCAAGCGAGTCTTCATTCGATTTGCTCTTCCAGGATATTAGTGGGTTGGAGAATAAAGTGGATGGTGATTCTTTCCTGCTCATTCGTCGTGCCTTAGCGTATTACCATGTGCGTGATTTTGAGAGTGGTATCGCTGATATGGATGCTTTTCTCTCGAATCATCCTAACCATTTCGTTGCGTTGCTTCTTCGTGCTCAGTTACGCTATTCCATGTTGATTGCCAATAACCCGGAACTTCCCGTGAATCTTGATTCCAAACAGATGCCTTCAACTGAAATAAGAATGTCGTTCCGTCAGGTTCTTGATGATTATAGTTCTATTGTTGAAAAAGGCAATGCGTTGACCTATGTTTATTACAACAAGGGTAATATACATTTGTTGCTTCATGAGTTTGAGAAGGCTATAGAAGCATATAATAAGGCGGTAGAACTTGATCCGGACCTGCCAGATGCCTATTATAATCGTGGCATTGCCTATCTCCTGATGGGCGAAAAGGAACTCGGCTTAGCTGATCTCTCGTTGGCAGGAGAACAAGGTCTGTATTCTGCTTATAGTCTTATCAAGCAGTATTCAAATAAATAGTATTATTTCATCTTTCGAATACCAGCATGGCCCATTCGTCGCTGTGGCGTTCGTGTGAAAGAGTAAATCCGTATTTTGCAGCTTCATCAACGATGTAATGAATGTCGTCGTTGTAAAATCCACTCATAATCATAGTCGCATCTTGCGATTTCAATGCCTTTGTGAAGCGCTCCATATCATTGAGCAGGATATTTCGGTTGATGTTTGCAATCAACAGGTCATGGTCATATTCTCCTTCCAGCACGGAAGCATCGCCCTCTTTTACGGTGAGTTTGTCTGTTGTGCTGAAGTTCAGTAGGGCGTTGTCTAATGTGTTCTGTACGCTCCATTCATCAATGTCATACGCCAGGACGTGCTGTGCATCTTTTATCAAACATAGAAATCCCAGGATGCCCGTTCCGCAACCGGCATCGATAATGTTTTTTCCGGAGAGTTTAGTTTCCAACAGCTCGGTAAGTATCATCTGGGTTGTTTGATGCGATCCAGTTCCGAATGCCTGACGAGGATGTATGACAATACGGGTAGGGTAGTCGTCAACGGTGTGGTGTGTATCGCATACAACCAATCGTTTGTCTATGCAGATGGGTTCGAACCCTTCTGCTTCCCATGTCTCGTTCCAATCTTTGTCCTCAGGTTCAAATAGGGTATAACTGATGCTTGTACCGGGCATGGGGAAATCCTCTATTACTCCTTTCAGGCTACTTTCGTCATACAGCGATTGCTGCACGTATGCCTTTAGGGTTTTATTCTCGTCGGTGACGAACGTCTCAAAGCCAATTTCAGCCAAAAGTGCTGATAGTATGTCGGAACTGTCCTCAGAATAAGGCTCAAATGTGAATGTCAGTTCAAAGTATTTCATTGTTTTAACTTGTTTTACGATGCAAATTTATATAAAAAAAATGAAAAGGGGGAATTCCCTACCTAAAATGAGGGAAATCCTATGGTTGTCTCATAGAATTTATGTATATTTGCAACAGATAAAACAAAAAACAGAGTATATTATGAAAACTAACATTTTACTCACAGCTTTGCTCGTAGCACTTCCATTCAATGCAATGGCACAGGATGACGACATGTATTTCGTTCCCAGCAAGAAGTCCAAGACTATACAGAGTCACGACCCAGCTGCAAATTATAATGGTGTTCGTTGCGTTGACTACGATGGGGCTACTGACACAACGTCTCCCGATTATCATATTGGTGCATTGCGTAATGATGATGAATACAACCGCAGAGGTCATGGCCATCGTTATGGACAGGTTGTCATGGGCAACGATACTTTGGTCATGGATACCCTCTACCTTGATGATCAGGTTGATGAGAAATACAGTCGTTACTATGATGAAGAGGATGATTATAGACTGAGTCATCGTCTGGTACGTTTCCATGGCGGTATTCGCAGTCCCTACTATTGGGATTACTACTACAACTGGGCGTACGATCCTTGGTATTATGATCCCTGGTACTATGATTCATGGTATTATGGAGGCTACTACGGATGGCATTCTCCCTATTACTACAATTCATGGTATTCTCCTTATTACTATAGTTGGCATAGTCCCTGGTATTATAACAACTATTGGGGTTATGGATACTACGGAGGCCATTGGGGCAGTTCTTGGGGACACAGTCACCACAACTATGCTTATCGTGGCGGAACAAGCGGTGCTCGCTATGGCGGTACACGTGGCTTGAATGGCGGTTTCTCTGCATCGCGTGGTACACGTGGCGCACTTGGTTCAAGTAATCGCAGTACTCGCGTCGGAACTTCTGCTACTCGCGGAACACGAGTTAATGATTCACGTTCTAATACTGTTACACGTACTCGTGATTACACTCCGACCTCTCGCTCTAACGAGAATACAAGAGTTTCATCAACTCGTAGTTCGCGTACAGAGTCGACCAGTAATTCACGTTCAACCCGTGACTATACTCCTACACGTTCAAGTGAGACCTACACTCCCTCACGCAGCAGTTCAAGCAGTTCAAGCAGTAGCTTTGGCGGTGGCAGCAGTTCACGCAGTAGTGGCGGCAGCTTCGGTGGCGGTGGCTCACGCGGTGGTGGCGGCGGTGGCCGTGGCGGAAGATAAACTGTCCGGAATTATAGTATAGAATATGAAAATTGTTTAAAACTTCTTGTTTTCTAAAAAGATATGAAAAAGATTATAATGACTTCCCTGATGCTTAGTGTAGTAACCTTTGCTCAGGCACAAGATACATATTTCAATGATCAGCTGGTTAATAATGCTGGTGATGTATATGGTTCAGCACGCTTTGTCGGTATGAGCGGTGCCATGGGTGCTCTTGGAGCAGATATTTCTACCATGAGTTGGAATCCCGCTGGCATTGGACTTATGCGCAAGAATGATATTTCTTTCACTGCAGGTGCTATCTGGGACAATACTGGTGTGACAAATATCAGCAAAGCACACGGCACACTCGATCAGTTGGGCGGTGTGTACAGTATGAAGTGTGATGGACTTGGTAGTGTGCAGTTTATCAATGTCGGTTTCAACTATCAGAAAAAGAAGAACTTCAACAATGCTTTCCTGGCTGATAATATGAATTTGGCAGGACTTTCTCAGATGACGCAATTGGCAGATATGGTCAATGCTGGCTTTGATACGAATAGTAATCTGGCAGGTATGGCGCTTGACAACAAGTTCCTTACCAAGGACGAGACATCCGGTGAATATTACAATAAGTTTTATGGTCAGAACGGATTGTACACACAGCATACCTGGGGTTCTTTGAATGCTTTTGATTTCAACATCTCTACCAATATCAACGACCGTGCATATTTGGGTTTCACATTGGGATTTGAAAACATTCGCTATCGTGCACTTTACGATTATTATGAGGAGAGTCATATTCCTGCAACTGCTACCGATCCCGAGAAGTATGGTGATTATTCACTCTACAATGATCAACAGATTGATGGATTTGGCGTCAACTTCAAACTGGGTGCTATCGTTCGTCCCTTCGAGGAGAGTCCTTTACGAGTAGCATTGGCAGTTGAAACGCCCACTTGGTATCAGATGAAGAGTTCTACTTTTGCCACTCTCTATGATAACGTTGACAAAGCATCTTACAAGCCTGTAAATCCAGAGAGCTATTTGGAGTATTCTATCCGTTCTCCTTGGAAAGTTCGTCTGGGCGTTGGTTCAACTATCAGTAACTTTTTTGCCTGGGATGTAGATTATGAATATGCTAACTATAGTGCAACCAAGATGGGTTATCCCAATGACTGTATCGATGATAGCCACAACTCGGTATTCAGTAATACCTGGGATGAATCCATGAATATTCAGACTGAAAACAACCTGAAGGGTACGCACAATGTCCGCTTAGGTATTGAGATTAAACCAGTTAGCAACTTTGCCTTCCGTTTGGGATATAACTTCGCAACTTCTGCTTACAAGGATAACTGCTCATACGATCAGTATGCACTTGACAGCTATGCAATGAACTATTCAACAAAGACCAGTTACATGACTTTGGGCAATGTGAATTCGCTTACAATGGGTATGGGTTATCGTTGGAAATACGCTTATCTTGACGTAGCATACAAGTTGAATAACCAGAAGGCAGATTTCTATGCTTTCTATCATCCTACTAACGGAGACAATAGTCCCAATGCACTTGGTTCTGTTAAAGACGTTGATCTTACACGTCATCAGTTGACCGCTACATTAGGTATCAAGTTCTAATGAGTGATAAACACTATAATCCTGCCATTGCCGCCCGTCTGCGTGTTCTCGTTGATGGACGGCAATGGTCGTCTATAACCCAGTATTTAGGTAAGTTGAGCAATGCTCAGTTCCGTACTGCCGGTTACATGCTGGGTGAGGTTTATATGCCTCAGTTGTCCGATGGTGATTTTTGGGTTTTAGCACAGCATTTGGTTGACACCAATTCCAAGGCATTCTTGGTAACGGTACTGAAAAGTTGGTGTAGTTCAATGGATACCCGTTCTTTGGTGCCTACTCCTTCTTTTTTCATGTCGTTGAAGGGTAGGGAGGAAGATCAGCGAAAGGCGCTCCAGGTGATGCTCCCGGTACTTGTAAATCCCGATGATGCAATCTCGCTCATGTCTGCAATGAGCGTTGATGATGTGCAGAAGCGTATTCAAGCTTATCTTCATGACATCACGCCTGTTACAGCTTTTTTGTTGGTTAAAGCGCTCCATGAGGTCGAAGATGACAGGGCTTTTCTTGTACGTGTTGCTTATTTCCTAATAAAGCAGAACACGAATCTCAGTTTCAATCTTTCTTCACTTATCTGCTCTCATTTTGGGTTGGACGAGGTGAAGGGTGTTTTCTCACTCAATCTTCAACCATTTGAACTTTCACGTCTTATCACCGACTTTAATGCTTTCAAGAAAGCGATGTCTATGTAAATTCCAATTTTAGGTAGAAACTTTGCTGAGTAAAATAATTTTACGTGATTTGGGTGTTTTATATGCTAAAACAGGCAAATCATGGTCGTTTTGGTGTTTATAAAGTAACAGGAATGTATCGGGCATCTATCGGGCGTCTATCGGGAATATACCGAGGATGAATATGCTGTAATGAAGAATTTTTACATAGATCGTTTGCTGCATTTGCGAAGCAACGCTTTTCACTTATTCATTCTGTCTTGATTGGCAGAAGTTTCAGTCTTTGTTTTATTTATCTTGATTGTTGTCCTGTGCGGTACCAATCAGCATATTCCTCGCCATCGGTTTCTACCCATTTCACGTAATCTTTGTAGAGCATGCTGATGGGTAAACCCTCGTTGTTTGGTGTGATGAGAGAGACTGCGTCTTGCTCTGTAGCACCACTAAGTTTCATGGCAAACGGATAGTTGGCATCATAAGGAGTGCCTTGTTCGTATGCCCTGATGAAGAAGAATCCTTCGTCGTGTGAACTTATTGAAGCAGGTAACGAAGCGTCGTATGTGGTACTCCAATACTTTAATGGCATGATATTTGTTGGAGTCTCGAATGGTACGTGAATTTCATAATATGGTACATCGGGACTATATGGGACAAATCCGTTGCGTACAGCAATAAAAGGGCGGAATGACGTCTTTATTACAGATTTTCGACTGGTCAAATAGTTCAGTACGACCTTGTATTCGCAACCTTGACCGTCGTTTCTTATTGAATTGGTAAGCCATACTGTATATATGTTTCCTACACCATATTTATTATATTTGAATCCGCCGTGCTTGTTATATAGTTCTTCCATATGCAAAGGTCGTGCTGGTGTGTATGGACTCCAAGTCTTCTCGCCCGGACGACGAATGAAGTATTCGTCTTTGTCTGCCTCCATTCCGTTGGGAAAATCGACGTAACAATATAATCCATCATCCTGGTTGGTATTGCCTTGATAGGCCTTGACAATCAGTTCTACTTGCTCGATCCTCATGTTTCCGGAATAGATGTCTCCCGATTTGCCGGATTTTGTTCTGGTGTGTGTCCTCGAAACCGACCATGTTGTTGTTTGCCTGCATTTTGCAACAACATCGTTGAAATCGTAGTCGCCTTCATTGGGCCATGTGTCCTCAAAGCAATAGATGCCGACATTCTCGGTCAATGACACCGTGTCGCTTTGTGCAATGCCTTCTGCCAATTCCGGTTCTTCATAAGTGATATCGTCGCTGTCAATGGCGTGGATACTTCCGTTTTCAATCTGTGCCTTGATGAGTTGCTGGGCATAGAAGTTGTCTGTGTAAATATACACCTCTTTTATATATGCAGGCAATGTGATATTGCCATAGTAGGTACCGCTTAATGTCGTTACACCAACGAAGATAGGTTCCAGGTTCTCGTCAAGCACCTCATTACAGAGTGGGTTCTTGTCGTATATACGGAAAAAGATATAATTTTTCAGTTTGGTATGTGAATACTCCAAGCGAAGTTCGTAGGCCCTTTCTGTACTGAAATTGAATTCGTTGTGGGGACGTTTCCAGTCTGGATTGTATTTGTAGTTGTCTTTGCAACTACTGAGTGAGGCGAGCATGAGCGTAAATGCTGTCAGCGCTATGGTTGAATTTATGCGTCTCATGAATCTCTTTGGTTTGTTATCCTTGAATTAAATCATCATACAGTCCTTGGCATGCATCCTCAAGTAGGTCAAGCACACGCTCGAATCCCGCGTCTCCTCCATAGTATGGATCGGGCACCTCATTGACATCGAACTGCTTGCACCATTCTGTCATTTTATGGATTTTTGTCCTTTCTTCGTTGGAAGTTGCAATTGAAGTTAATCGCTTTATATTGCTGTTATCCATGCCGATAATGTAATCGAATGTTGAAAAATCGGCCTTTGTTATAGGACGTGATAGATGGGTAATTCTGTATCCTCTGGCTGATGCATGCTGGCGCATTCTGTTGTCAGCTTTTTCGCCCTCATGGTAATCTATAATGCCGGCAGAGTCAATGAAAAAATCTTCAGACATATTGTTTCTGTCTACGATTTCCTGCATTATGGTTTGTGCCGTACAGCTGCGGCAGATGTTACCAAGGCATATAAAAAGAATTCGCTTCATGTTATTGCTGACAATTAAATGTATGGTGCCAAGGTCAGTTTATCCTTGGATGCTGTTGGTTGTGGTGCTTCCCTGCCATCAGTAGGGATAGCTTTTTATATAGAAAAATATGGTGCAAAATTACAATATATAATCGAAATATCAAAATAAAGTGGCAGAAATGTATGTTTTTGGTGTCATTATGTAAGTTTTGCGTTATAATGTGTTAGCATAGCTTTGCTATTTGCGAAAAAATGAGTACTTTTGCAGGCGGTATTATAAGTCTTTAGGTATAGTTAAGTAAAAAGAATATCCAAATTATGGAATGCGAGAAAAGAACGAAGACTAGTAAGCGTGTTCGTCTGGTGTTGGACGATGGAAGCGTATTTGTAGGTAATTCTTTTGGTTACGACAAGCCCGTAGCCGGTGAGGTGGTTTTCAATACTGCCATGATGGGTTATCCCGAGAGTTTGACCGACCCCTCATACGCAGGTCAGTTAATGGCACTTACATTTCCTCTTGTGGGAAACTACGGTGTTCCCGAATTCTCTGTTGAGAAGAATGGTCTCTCTACTTTTATGGAGAGCGACAAGATATACGCCAAGGCGATTATCGTTAGTGATTATAGCGAAGAATTCAGCCATTGGAACGGTAAGGAGACTTTGAGCGAGTGGCTTATCCGCGAGCAAGTTCCCGGCATTACCGGCATTGATACCCGTCAACTCACTAAGGTTTTGCGTGAACATGGTGTGATGATGGGTAAAATTTTGTTTGATGACCAGCCTAATGTTATTCCTGAAGCAGCATACGAGGGCGTTAATTTTGTGGCCGAGGTAAGCTGTAAGGAGGTTATCACTTACAAGCCTGAAGATTATACAGAACCCTCAAATCGTCTGGCAGAAGATCAGCCTGCTATTAAGACAGCTAATGGCAAGAAGGTTGTCTTGGTTGACTGTGGCGTTAAGCAGAACATCATCCGCTGTTTGCTAAAGCGTGGCGTAGAGGTCATTCGCGTTCCCTGGGATTACGATTTCAATCAGCTTGACAAGGACGGTCAGCAGGGTTTTGATGGTCTGTTCCTTGCCAATGGTCCTGGTGATCCCGACACCTGTGTGGCTGCTGTCAATAATATCCGCAAATTTATGCAGAATGAGCAGAACAATGCTTCTGTTCGTCCCATTATGGGTATCTGTATGGGTAACCAGTTGCTCTCAAAGGCTGCTGGTGCTACCATATATAAGTTGAAATATGGTCATCGTTCGCACAACCAACCCGTTCGTATGGTAGGTACAGAAAAGTGCTTCATTACCACTCAGAATCATGGTTATGCTGTAGATAGCAAAACCCTCTCTGCAGATTGGGAACCCCTGTTTGTCAATATGAACGATGATTCAAATGAGGGTGTTCGTCACAAGAAGTTCCCTTGGTTCTCTGCACAGTTCCATCCCGAAGCATGCGCAGGTCCTATTGACACAGAATTCTTGTTTGACGAGTTCATCAATGCCTTGAACGGTCAGCCAGTATTGCAGGCTCCTGCTTCAATCTCTACCGACAGACAAGAGGTCAAGAAGGTGCTCCTCTTGGGTTCTGGTGCCTTGAAGATTGGTGAGGCTGGTGAGTTTGACTACTCTGGTTCACAGGCTTTGAAGGCTATGCGTGAGGAGGGTATTGAGACTATCTTGATTAATCCCAACATTGCTACCGTACAAACCAGTGAGGGCGTAGCAGACAAGATTTTCTATCTTCCCGTTACTCCTTACTTTGTAGAGCGTGTCATTCAGAAAGAGCGTCCTCAGGGCATTTTGCTTGCTTTTGGTGGTCAGACAGCGTTGAACTGTGGCGTTGAACTCTATCAGAGTGGTATTCTTGAGAAATATGGCGTAAAGGTTTTAGGAACCCCCGTTCAGGCCATTATCGATACAGAGGATCGCGAGTTGTTTGTAGAGAAACTTGATGAGATTGGTGTTAAGACCATCAAGAGCCAGGCATGTGAGACCATCGAGAGTGCACGTGCGGCAGCTAAGGAACTTGGTTATCCCGTCATCATCCGTGCAGCTTATGCGCTGGGTGGTTTAGGTAGTGGTTTCTGTGACAATGAAGATGAACTCAATAAGATTGCAGAGAAGGCATTCAGTTTCTCTCCACAGGTTCTCGTTGAGAAGAGCTTGAAGGGTTGGAAGGAGATTGAGTACGAAGTTGTACGTGACCGCTTCGATAACTGTATTACGGTATGTAATATGGAGAATTTCGATCCTCTGGGTATCCATACTGGAGAGAGTATCGTTATCGCTCCTTCACAAACGCTGACCAATGCTGAATATCATAAGCTTCGTGCACTTGCCATCAAGATTATCCGTCACATTGGCATCGTGGGTGAGTGTAACGTACAGTATGCATTCGATCCCGAGAGTGAGGACTATCGTGTTATTGAGGTTAATGCCCGTCTATCACGTAGTTCTGCATTGGCTTCTAAGGCAACTGGTTATCCTCTTGCTTTCGTTGCTGCTAAGTTGGGTTTGGGTTATGGTTTGTTCGATCTCAAGAACTCAGTTACTAAGACAACCTCTGCTTTCTTTGAGCCTGCGCTCGACTATGTAGTCTGCAAGATTCCTCGTTGGGACCTTGGTAAGTTCCGTGGCGTTGACCGCGAGTTGGGCAGTAGCATGAAGTCGGTTGGTGAAGTAATGGCTATCGGTCGTACCTTTGAGGAGTCAATCCAGAAAGGTCTTCGTATGATTGGCCAGGGCATGCACGGCTTTGTTGGTAATAAGGAACTGAAGATTGACGACCTTGATGCTGCTTTGAAGGCTCCCACCGACAAGCGTATCTTTGTTATCGAGAAGGCATTCTTTGCTGATTATACCGTAGATCAGGTACACGACCTGACCAAGATTGACAAGTGGTTCCTGCAAAAGTTGCAGAACATCTACAATATTAATAAGGAGTTGCGTGGCAGTCACATCAACATGCTTGACAAGGATCTCCTCCGTAAGGCTAAGGTTTATGGCTTTACCGATTTCCAGATTGCTCGTGCTTTGGGCATGGAGAAGGAGATTGACATTGAGGACGCAATGCTTATCGTACGTCGTCATCGTCGTCAGGCAGGCATCATTCCTTATGTTAAGCAGATTGATACCTTGGCTGCAGAGTACCCCGCTCAAACCAACTATCTTTACCTTACCTATAGTGCAGTTGATCATGATATCGTATACGAGAACGACCGCCGTAGCGTAGTGGTTTTGGGTAGTGGTGCTTACCGTATCGGTTCATCAGTTGAGTTTGACTGGTGTGGCGTTCAGGCGCTTAACACCATCCGTAAGGAGGGATTCCGCAGCGTAATGATCAACTACAATCCCGAGACAGTATCTACTGACTACGATATGTGTGATCGCCTTTACTTTGACGAATTGACCTTTGAGCGTGTGATGGATATCATCGACTTGGAGAATCCTCAGGGTGTCATTGTAAGTACTGGTGGTCAGATTCCTAACAACTTGGCAGTTAAGCTCGATGAACAGCGTGTCCCCATCTTGGGTACTCAGGCCAAATACATCGATAATGCTGAGGACCGTGATAAGTTCTCTGCTATGCTCGACCGTATTGGTGTTGACCAACCAGAGTGGAGTGCTTTGACCTCAATGGAGGATGTCAACGAGTTCGTAGACCGTGTTGGTTTCCCTGTTTTGGTTCGTCCCTCGTATGTGCTTTCGGGTGCAGCCATGAACGTATGTTCAAATCAGGATGAGTTGGAGCGCTTCCTGAAGCTGGCAGCCAACGTGTCTAAGAAACATCCCGTGGTCATTTCTAAGTTTATGACCAACACCAAGGAGGTTGAGATGGATGCTGTGGCTCGCAATGGTGAGATTATCGCTTATGCTATCTCTGAGCATATTGAGTATGCCGGTGTTCATAGTGGTGACGCAACCATTCAGTTCCCCGCTCAGAAGTTGTATGTTGAGACGGTTCGTCGTATCAAGAAGATTTCTGCTCAGATTGCTAAGGAGTTGAACATCAGTGGTCCCTTCAATATCCAGTATCTGGCTCGTGATAACGAAATCAAGGTTATCGAGTGTAACCTCCGTGCAAGCCGTTCATTCCCCTTCGTCAGCAAGGTGTTGAAGATCAACTTGATTGAGTTGGCAACCCGTGTTATGATGGGACTTCCCGTAGAGAAGCCCAGCAAGTCGTTCTTCGACTTCGACTATGTTGGTATCAAGGCGAGTCAGTTCTCATTCAACCGTTTGCAGAAAGCTGACCCCGTACTGGGCGTTGATATGAGTTCCACCGGTGAGGTAGGTTGCTTGGGTAATGATGTGAACTGTGCTTTGCTGAAGGCGATGCTGAGTGTAGGCCACAGAGTTCCTGAGAAGACCGTCTTGCTTAGTACCGGTGATGCCAAGGAGAAGGTGGCAATGTTGGATGCTGCCAAGATGTTGGTTGACAATGGTTATGAACTGTATGCTACAGGTGGTACCAGCAGATTCCTGAATGACAATGGCATTCCCAATACGATGGTATACTGGCCCAGCGAACCCGAGAAGCAACCTCAGGCACTTGACCTCTTGCACGATCACAAGATTGATATGGTGGTTAACATTCCTAAGGACTTGACGGTAAGCGAGTTGTCAAATGGCTACAAGATTCGTCGTGCAGCAGTTGACCTCAATGTGCCTTTGATTACCAATTCCCGTTTGGCTGCAGCCTTCATCCGTGCCTTTACAACTGTGAAGTTGGATGATTTGGTTATCAACAGTTGGGAAGAATATAAGTAAAAAGTCAACAAGTTAACAAGACAACAAGTATTGTTGCCATAAGTCAACGAGACATTAAGTCATAGAGTAGACTTTGAGACATTGAGTTAACCAGTCATGAGATGGCTAAAGTTATAGGCTTAAGCCTTACTTAGGACAATAAATTAATGGGGATAAAAAGGGAGCGGGGAAACTCGCTTCCTTTTCCGGCAAATAAACCATAGTAAGTTTTGTTATGAGTTTTAGTATTATATATGTTTCATTCTGCCTCATACTTATGATATGGGCATTGATGACGGATAGGTTGAAACCAGGACTTATCCTCTTTACATGTGTTGTGCTTATGCTCTGTGCAGGCATTCTTACGCCAAAGGATTGCCTTGAGGGTTTCTCCAACAAAGGCATGATTACGGTTGCTTTGTTGTTCTTGGTTAGTGAAGGTGTTCGCCGTAGTGGAATCTTGGAACGCATCATTTTTGCTATGCTTCCCAAAAAGAAAACTACTGTGACAAGAGCCAATGCTCGTTTTCTTCCAGTTATCTCTTTCATTTCTGGTTTCCTGAACAATACTCCTGTGGTTGTTATCTTTGCCCCAATGATCAAGAACTGGGCCAGAAAGATGATACTTCCACCCACAAAATTCTTGATACCACTAAGTTATGCTACCATTCTTGGAGGAATTTGTACCTTGATAGGTACCAGCACTAATCTTGTGGTTGATGGTATGATTCAGGATGCCGGTTTTGATGGAATGTCTATGTTTGAGTTAGGTAAGGTCGGTATTTTTATTTGTATCATCGGTTTGTGCTACCTTATCTTTTACAGTCATTATTTGCTTCCCGACAAGCGTGAAGGTGATGTGGAGATGGATGCAAAGAAAGACACTACAACTGTGGAAGTTGTTATCCGCAGTCGTTTCTCTGGTTTGGGAAAAACACTCCGTGAGTTTGACTTCTTCCGTCATTATGGTGCTAACGTCATGTCAATTCGCAGAGGTGGTGAATTGCTTACGGGAGACTGGATGAATGTACGTTTGCAGAATCACGATACCTTGTTGCTCGAAACGGATAACAAGTTTGTCGATGCTTATAAAGATTCAACAGCTTTTTTGATTGCAAGTTATGACTCTGACAATCAAATGCTCAAGGGAAAGAAGAAATGGTTTGCATTCATACTGATGGCTTTCATGATTATTGGAGCTACGGTAGGCGAACTGCCTTTTATGAAAGAACTGGTTCCTAACTTTAAGTTCGACATGTTCTTCTTTGTCTGCATCACTACTGTCATCATGGCATGGACAGGCATGTTCAATGCTCGCAAGTATAGTAAATACATGTCTTGGGATGTACTTGTGACCATTGCATGTGCTTTTGCTATTAGTAAAGGTATGCAGAATTCTGGCTTTGCTGATTATATCGCAGGTTTCATTATTGATGCTGCTGATACGATAGGCCGTACCCAAGGTGGTGTGTATGCCATGATGGCTATCCTCTTCTTGATAACGAACCTGTTCACGGAGTTGATTACCAATAATGCTGCAGCTGCCTTGTCATTCCCCTTGGCATTGTCGGTGGCAGAGAAGCTGGGATGCAACCCTATGCCTTTCTTCATCTGTGTATGTATGGCAGCAAGTGCTGCCTTCAGCACTCCCATTGGTTATCAGACAAATCTGCTTGTGCAAGGTATAGGTGGTTATAAGTTTAAAGATTATGTAAAAGTGGGTATTCCACTCAACCTGATAGTATTTATTACGAGTGTTTTCCTGATTCCTGAGTTCTGGGATTTCTACTAATTTCGCGTTAGTAAAACACACTCTTCACACGTAATTCTACGAGCAAGTGTGTAGGATACTCGGAGGAACATCGGAGGTAGCTTGGAGGCAGGTAATAGGAAACGAAAAAATGATTATGGCAGAAAACAACAATATTTACCCCATTTACGACCAAATGATGAGTCGCGAGGACAAGGAACAGTTGCTTCATCAGCGTGGCGTAATGGTATGGTTTACTGGTTTGAGCGGTAGCGGAAAGAGTACGGTGGCCATGGCTGTAGAACGAGAACTTCACAAGCGTGGCATTCTGTGTCGTATTCTTGATGGAGATAATATCCGTTCGGGCATCAATAATAATCTGGGTTTCTCACAAGAGGATAGAATGGAAAATATCCGTCGTATTGCCGAAGTGGGTAAACTGTTTGTGCATACGGGTATTGTTACCTTGGCTTGCTTTGTGAGTCCAACCGAGGATATCCGTGAGATGGCTCGACAGATTATTGGTGAGGATGACTTTAAGGAGGTTTTCGTTTCAACTCCGCTTGAAGAATGTGAGCGCAGAGACGTAAAAGGTTTGTATGCTCGTGCCCGTAAAGGTGAAGTGAAGAACTTTACAGGTATCAGCGCACCTTTTGAAGTCCCCAAGAATCCTGCTCTCAGCATCGATACAAGTAAACTGTCACTTGAAGAGAGTGCCATGAAGGTGCTGGAAATGCTGAGTGAGTCCATCCCTCAAACTCTTCTTTAAGGGCAGAATTAAACGATAAACATACGGCATGTAGTAATCACATACCTTAATATAATCTGATTATGAATACAAACGACAATAATACTTCCCGCTTTGAGGCGGAGTTGGGAGCAGCTACTCTTTCCCATTTGCAGGAGCTTGAGGCAGAGAGTATTCACATCATCCGTGAAGTGGCTGCAGAGTTCGAGAATCCTGTAATGCTTTACAGTATTGGTAAGGATAGTAGCGTAATGGTACGTCTGGCCGAAAAGGCTTTTGCTCCAGGCAAGGTTCCTTTCCCATTGATGCATATCGACTCTAAATGGAAATTCAAGGAAATGATTGAGTTCCGTGACAGTTATGCAAAGATGTTTGGTTGGAACCTTATCGTTGAGAGCAATACAGAAGCTTTCAATGCTGGTGTGGGTCCCTTCACCCATGGTAGCAAAGTACATACAGACCTGATGAAAACCAAGGCGTTGCTCGATGCCTTGAACAAGTATAAGTTTGATGCAGCCTTTGGTGGTGCGCGTCGTGACGAGGAGAAGAGTCGTGCCAAGGAGCGCATCTTCAGTTTCCGTGACCAGTTCCAGCAATGGGATCCCAAGAACCAGCGTCCAGAACTCTGGGATATTTATAACAGTCGTGTTCACAAGGGTGAATCTATCCGTGTGTTCCCATTGAGTAACTGGACAGAGTTGGATATTTGGCAGTACATCCGTTTGGAGAATATTCCTATTGTACCTCTTTACTACGCTAAGGAGCGTCCTTGTGTAGAGATTGATGGTAACCTGATTATGGCTGATGATGATCGTCTTCCCGCAGACCTTCGTGCCAAGGTGCAGAACAGAATGGTGCGTTTCCGTACTCTCGGTTGCTGGCCTCTCACGGGTGCTGTGGAATCGAATGCCACTACCATTGAGGAGATTGTAGAGGAAATGATGACTACTACCAAGAGTGAGCGTACTACCCGTGTCATCGATTTCGACCAGGAGGCTAGTATGGAGCAGAAGAAGAGAGAGGGATACTTCTAATTCCCTCGGATTTTCTACTTTCCTAATTCTTTAATAATTTATATTCTAAAATGGCAGACAATAATATAGATATAAAAGCATTTTTGGATGCTGACGAGAAAAAAGACTTGTTGCGTCTTCTGACTGCAGGTTCTGTGGATGACGGTAAATCTACATTGATTGGTAGATTGCTGTTTGACAGCAAAAAACTGTATGAGGACCAGTTGACAGCATTGGAGAAGGACTCAAAGCGCGTGGGTAATGCTGGTGCTGGTGAAATTGATTATGCTTTGTTGCTGGACGGATTGAAGGCTGAGCGTGAGGAAGGTATCACTATTGACGTTGCTTACCGTTATTTCTCAACCAATGCCCGCAAGTTTATCATTGCTGATACTCCGGGACATGAGCAGTATACCCGTAATATGATTACCGGTGGTTCTACAGCTAATCTCGCTATCATTTTGGTGGATTGCCGTACTGGTGTCATTACTCAAACACGTCGTCATACCTTCTTGGTGTCATTGCTTGGTATTAAGCACATCGTGTTGGCTGTTAATAAGATGGATCTTATTGATTTCGACAAGGAAACCTTCGACAAGATTACCAGCGAATATGTGGCTTTGGCAAATAAATTAGGTATAGAAGATGTAACATGCTTCCCCTTGAGTGCCAAGGATGGCGATAACGTTGTTGAGAAGAGTGAGCGTACTCCTTGGTATGAAGGTCCTGCCTTGCTTGACTTCCTGGAGAATGTGCCCATCCATCGCGATCGCAATATGGTGGACTTCCGTTTCCCCGTACAGTACGTGCTTCGTCCTAACCTTGATTTCCGTGGTTTTTGTGGTAAGATTGCCAGTGGCGTGATTCGCAAAGGTGATGAGGTGATGGCACTTCCTTCTATGAAGAAGAGTCATGTGAAGAGCATCGTAACCTATGAAGGTGAACTTGATATGGCATTCTGTCCTCAATGCGTAACTATCACGCTCGAAGACGAGATTGATATCAGTCGTGGTGAGATGATTGTACGTCCTGACAACGTGCCAAACGTTGGACGTCATTTCGAAACGATGTTGGTATGGATGGACGAGGAACCTCTTGACAAGAACAAGCAGTTCTTCTTAAAGCACAATACCAATACCACTCGTGCTACTCTTGATAAGATTGACTACCAAGTGGATGTTAATACGCTTGAACAGCATGAGGCAGAGACTTTCAAGTTGAACGAGATTGGACGTGTACAGATGACAACGGCAAAGACTCTGTTCTTCGATCCTTATATGACCAATAAGGCTACCGGTGCTTTTATCTTGATCGATCCTATTACCAACAATACATCGGCAGTTGGTATGATTATACGTCCTCTTGAAGAGAATGACATCAACCAATTAGAACTTCCCACACTCGATCTTCCTAAACTGGGCATCTCATCAGAACATCATGAGGCAATTGAAAAGGCAGTTAAGGATTTGTCTCGTCAAGGATTGGAAATCAAAGTGATATGGGATTGATAGAATTTTCAAAGCTTCCAGTTAATACACTTGTGGGTGCTGACTGGAAGACTTTCAAGAAGATAACCAAGGACCAGCATGTAGCAAAGGGTAAAAAGACCAAGTATCGTCTTACCAAGTGTGTGTGTCGTTTGCTCAGCACCATGAGTGGTTTGCAAAATCGTAAGTACCGCAAGCAGTTGGCAGACAAACCTTTGGCACACGATCCCGTCTTTATTTTGGGACATTGGCGTAGCGGAACGACATTTGTGCATAATATCTTTGCTCAGGATCCACGATTTGGATTTACCACTACCTACCAAACGGTCTTTCCTCATTATATTATGGCTATGCAGTGGTTGTTCAAGCCTATTATGGGGTGGATTATGCCCAGTCATCGTCCAACAGACAATATGGAGCTGGCGCCCGACCTGCCACAGGAGGAAGAGTTTGCCTTGCACAATACCTGTCCCAGTACTTATTACAATTTCTGGATTTATCCAGAGAAGATGCAGGAATACTGTGACCGCTTTCTTACTATGAAGTCGGCTACTGATGAAGAAATCAGCGATTTCAAGGAACAATTCATGAAACTGGTGAAGATCAGTCTTTGGAATACTGCCAAACTCTATCGTAAGTCAAAAAAGCCTGAGGAGCGTAAGCTGAAATACGAAGATCTTCATTATCTTTCTAAGAACCCTCCACATACGGGTAAGGTGAAAACTCTGGTAGAGATGTTCCCCAATGCTAAGTTCATCTACCTGATGCGAAATCCTTATACAGTTTTCGAGAGTTCGCGTTCTTTCTTCACCAATACCATTGCACCCCTTGAGTTGCACAGCATTCCTCTTGAGCAGATGGAACAGAACATCCTGCGTAATTATGCAGAATTGTATGATGCTTACGAGGAACAAAAGAAATTCATTCCCAAAGGCAACCTTATTGAGGTGAAGTTTGAGGATATTGAAAAGGATGCCTACGGTGTTACCGAACGTATCTATAAAGAACTGAACATCCCCGGTTGGGACGTTGCAGAACCTGCTGTATTGGCGTATCTTGAGAAAAAGAAAGGGTATAAGAAGAATAAGTACGAGTACAAGCCTCGTACCATTCAGCTTGTCAACGAGTATTGCATGCGTGTTATGAAGGATTGGAACTACGATGTATTAGGGTAGTTTTAGACTATAGGAACAGATTCCCTTCAAACCGCACTTATCGCATTTCGGGAATCTGGCAATACACACATAGCGTCCGTGCAAGATGAGCCAATGATGTGCTTTGGGGATAATGTCTTCAGGGAAATATTTGGTGAGCATTTTCTCTACAGAGAGTGGGGTAGTGCAAGTATCGGGTACTAATCCAATACGGTGGCTTACACGGAATACATGTGTGTCGACTGCCATCGTTGGTTTGTTCCATACTACGCTTTGTATGACATTGGCTGTCTTTCTGCCTACCCCTGGCAGTTTGATGAGCTGGTCTAAGTCAGATGGTACATTCCCTTGGTACTCTTTCAGTAACATCTTTGACATCTCAACAAGATGTTTTGCCTTATTGTTGGGGTAACTGATGCTTTTGACGTACTCGTAGATGACTTCCGGTGTGGCACACGACATTGCCTCTGCATTGGGATAATCTTCGAATAAATGTGGCGTAACCATGTTTACTCGTTTGTCTGTGCATTGAGCGCTAAGTATGACTGCAACAAGTAGTTCAAACGGATTACTGTAATGCAATTCTGTTTCGGCAACCGGCATTGCCTCTTCGAAGTATGCTGTTACCTTTTTATATAAGTCGCTTCGTTTCATAAGGTTTTTATTTGCAAAATTAGTTCATAATTTGTACATTTGCAAACGTTTTAATTAAAACCTCATTATTATGCGTTTTCGATTCCTCTTTGCTGTTGTTCTGTCACTATTCGTGACTTCTCATGTATCTGCGCAGGTGTTTGAAGATTATTTTGAAGATAAAACACTTCGTCTGGACTACATTTTCTCGGGTGACAACAGGACACAATCTATTTCACTTGATGAGATGAGTCAAAGTCCTGGTTGGTATGGGCGCAGGGGAAATCTTGATAGCTTGTTGCTCTCTGGTAATGGACAAATTACTGTTACCCAATCTGCTACAAAGAAGGTTATCTTTCGCTATTCGTTTTCTACACTCTTTCAGGAATGGCAATCTACCGAAGAAGCATCAAAGATGGTGAAGAGTTTTGAAAACACATTTATTGTACCTTTTCCCAAAAACGAAGTAGATATTCAGGTTACTTTGACAGATACTCATAATCAGGTTGTTACTTGCTACACGCATCATGTGAATCCTGCTGACATTCTTATCCGCCATATTGGTGAGAAGGGTGTAACGCCTTGGAAATATGTTTATAAGGCAAATGATTCCAGAAATGCCATTGATGTGGTGATTGTCTCGGAAGGTTATACGGAGCAAGATATGATTCAGTTTGAGAAGGATTGCCAGATGTGTGTGGAATCGTATCATAAACATGAACCATTCAAGTCTTTGAAGGATAAATTTAACTTTATTGCTGTGTTTGCCCCTTCGCTTGAAAGTGGTGTAAGTATTCCTCATAAAGGTTTGTGGTTTAATACCGTTTTAGGTAGCAACTACGATACTTTCTATAGCGAACGATATCTAACCACCTTGCACATCAAGAAATTGCATGATGTTCTTGCTGGTATTCCCTATGAACATATTATAATTCTTGCTAATACGGATAATTACGGTGGTGGCGGAATATACAACAGTTACATGATGAGTTCTGCGCATAATACACATACACGTCCTGTTATCGTGCATGAGTTTGGTCATAGTTTTGGTGGTTTGGGCGACGAGTATTACTATGATGATCAGTATGAGACAATGTATCCGTCTGATACAGAACCCTGGGAGCCCAATCTTACCACACTTGTCAATTTTGACAGCAAGTGGAATGATATGTTGAAGAGTGGGGCGCCTGTTCCCACCAAGCCACTTGACAATAAGGATGATTGTGCTAATGTTGGCGTATACGAGGGTGGGGGATATCAATCGAAAGGCGTGTACCGTCCTGTCATGAATTGCAGAATGAAGACGAATGAGTGCCCTATATTCTGTCCTGTGTGTGACCGAGCCATTCGTCGTATGGTTGATTATCACTTGGCGAAATAATTTCATGGTTGTCCTATTATAATAAGGTTATATTAATAAGTTAATATAGAGTATTTTTAATGGAAACGATATCAAGTGCACAGAATCCTCGTGTAAAAAAACTCCTGCTGTTACAGCAAAAGTCGTCTGCTCGTCGTAATGAAGGACTTTTTGTTGTAGAAGGACAGCGTGAGTTGATGCATTGTGTAAACGCCGGATTTGAGATTGACACCATATATTACTGTCCCACTATGGCAATGGCTGGTGATACACCAGATTTGCATCGTAGCAATAGTGACGTTGAGGTGGAACCGCTTCTAAAATGTGCCAACAGCGTGCTTTGTGTCACTCCTGCCATCTATGAAAAATTGGCTTTTCGCGGAGGTACAGAGGGTATTATTGCTACGGTTAAGTCGCGTACATCTTCTTTAGATGTGCTCAGCGAACGCCTGAAGAAGAATCCCAATCCGTTGTATGTGGTACTTGAAAGTGTTGAGAAGCCCGGTAATTTGGGTGCAATCTTGCGTAGTGCAGATGCTGCAGGCGCCGATGCGGTTATAGTGTGTGACCCCCTTACGGATGTTTACAATCCTAATCTAATCCGCAGTTCCATTGGCGCCATCTTTACGGTTCCTTGTGTGCCGTGTTCCTCAGAAGAGTGTATTGCGTTCCTGAAAAAGAACCATGTGCAGATCCTTACGGCGCAGTTACAGGATTCATCTTTGTATTATGATACGCCTATGGATGTTCCGACGGCTATCGTTATGGGAACAGAAGCAACTGGTCTTACCCAGCAATGGCGAGATGCTGCCGATGTTCATATCCGTATTCCCATGCTGGGAAAGTTAGATTCTCTTAATGTGTCGGTAAGTGCAGCAATTTTGCTTTTTGAGGCCGTTAGGCAAAGACAAAGGTAATATACTTATCGTATTTTTATGCGAAGGTAAAATTCGTAAAAAACTACGTATTTAGTACATGAAAAGGCGTTCTTATTGTCCGAAATAGTTAAATTTGTGTTAAATTTGAGTTATTTTTGATTTTTTTTTCTTGAAATACTTGCGGGAATGAAAAAAATGCCTTACATTTGCATCAGATAAAAAAAGAAAGTGTTTTCATAAACTTTTTAATGTTTAGGTGTTAATAGTAGTGTTAATGTTTTGAGTGCTTTTGTTGTGAAACAAGAGCACTTTTTTTGCTTATATTTTCCAGTCTTCTTGACCTACTGCTTTGCTACTGCTTTGTGTAGGTTTTGGGTTTTCTTTCGTTTGTGTATCATATACTTTAAAAAACGCCTATTCTGTTGTGTTTCTATTGTCTATTAGAAAAATAATGATTAAATTTGCAAACGGAAAACGAAAACAAATCAATAACTATACTAATTCAAATTAAATTTAGTTTTATCATGAAGTTCTTTAAATTTTTTGTGATGGCTTTTGTTGCCCTGGTTGTAGTGTCTTGTAGCAAAGGTGGTTTCGATAAGGCAAAGTATGCTGACGTAATCGAACACATTGAAGGGTTTAGTGTTACAAGTGAAGATTACCCTCAAATAATTGCCATGCACGATGATATTCTTTCTTATTTTGAGGGTAAGTATACGAAGGAACAACTCAAGGAAGTTGGTCAGAAGGTTATGCACGAAGATGAGGTGTTGGGTGCAGAGGACTATGAAATCTTCAAGCTTCTTAACAAATGCTCGAATAACGTCTATGGCGTTGACCTCGGTGCAGAGCAAGCCAAGTGGGACGCAACAGCAAAGCGTCGTACAAATCTGGGCATGTAAGCAGGTTTGAGTATGTTGCAGGAACCTTGGGCTGATATTTTTTCCATCACTTAAGTAGATTGGTTCCTGCTTTGTATCTTGTGTTTCTTTAATACGCATATTATACATAATATGTATATTACTGCACCCTTTTGATTCGGTTCGAAAGGGTGCAGTATTGCTTTTTGAGGTCTTTTCTGCAAAAAACGTGCATTTTATCGGGCTTTATCGATTTTTTTTTGTACCTTTGTTCAAAATTTGTTTTATGCAGAATCATATTCGCAACTTTTGCATCATAGCACATATTGACCACGGTAAGTCGACGTTGGCTGACCGTATGCTTGAGTATACCCAGACCATTAAGGTTACTCAAGGGCAAATGCTTGATGATATGGATCTTGAGCAAGAGCGTGGTATTACTATCAAGAGCCATGCTATTCAGATGCAATATAACTATAAGGGAGAGCAGTATAGGCTCAACCTCATTGATACTCCGGGACACGTCGATTTCAGTTACGAGGTGAGCCGAAGTATTGCTGCTTGTGAAGGTGCCTTGTTGGTGGTAGATGCTACACAGGGTGTGCAGGCGCAAACGATTTCCAATCTTTATATGGCAATCGATCACGATCTTGAGATTATTCCCGTGATCAATAAGTGTGATATGCCTAATGCCATGCCCGAGGAGGTTGAGGATGAGATTGTTGACCTCATTGGTTGCAAGCGCGAAGAGATTATCCGTGCCAGCGGTAAAACCGGTATGGGAGTCGAAGATATCTTGAATGCAGTAGTTGAGCGTATTCCTGCTCCTTCGGGTGAAGAAGATGCTCCACTTCAGGCTTTGATTTTCGACTCTGTATTCAATTCTTTCCGTGGCATTATTGCTTATTTTAAGATTGTCAACGGAAGCATCCGCAAAGGTCAGGAAGTTGTTTTTATCAATACTGGTAAAGAGTATAAGGCTGACGAGGTTGGTGTGCTCAAAATGGACCTTTCTCCACGCGATGAGTTGCATTGTGGCGATGTGGGTTATATTGTGAGTGGTATCAAGACCGCTACCGAAGTAAAGGTGGGCGATACCATTACCACGGTTGATAATCCTAATAAGGTGGCAATTAGTGGTTTTGAGGAAGTCAAACCTATGGTGTTTGCTGGTGTTTATCCCATTGAGAGTGAGGATTTTGAAAATCTTCGTGCATCGTTGGAGAAACTTCAGCTTAACGACGCTTCTCTTACCTTTATGCCCGAGTCTTCTGTGGCTTTGGGATTTGGTTTCCGTTGCGGTTTCCTCGGATTGCTGCATATGGAGATTGTTCAGGAACGTCTTGACCGTGAGTTCGATATGGACGTTATTACTACGGTTCCCAACGTTTCTTATTTGGTGTATGACAAACAAGGAGAGGTTAAGGAGGTGCATAACCCTGCAGGTATGCCCGACCAAACTCTCATTGATCATATCGAAGAACCTTATATTCAGGCAAGTGTTATTACTACTGCCAATTTCATAGGTCCTATCATGACTTTGTGTCTTGGCAAGCGTGGTGAACTCATTAAGCAAGAATATATTAGTGGAAACCGAGTTGAATTGCAGTATCTTATGCCTCTTGGCGAGATTGTGATTGACTTCTATGACAAATTGAAGAGTATCTCAAAGGGATATGCGTCGTTTGATTATCACCAGGCTGGTTTCCGTCCTTCTAAACTTATCAAACTCGATATTTTGCTGAATGGTGAGCCTGTCGATGCTTTGAGCACATTGACACACGTTGACAATGCTGTCGACTTTGGTCGTCGTATGTGCGAGAAACTGAAGGAGTTGTTGCCTCGCCAGCAATTTGATATTGCCATTCAAGCAGCCATTGGTGCAAAGATTATTGCACGTGAAACCGTCAAGCAAGTTCGCAAGGACGTATTGGCGAAGTGCTATGGTGGTGATGTGAGCCGTAAGCGTAAACTCTTGGAAAAGCAGAAGAAGGGTAAGAAGCGTATGAAGCAGATTGGCAACGTACAGGTGCCCCAGAAGGCTTTCCTTGCAGTTCTTAAATTAGACTAAAATACTGATTAACTGTACTGACCTAAAATACCAAGAAAAACCATGTTGATGGACAGAAGACGAGACGTTGCACGCGAAATAGCCAGGATTTATAGTCCTATGAGCCCCATGGCTATACAGGCCTTGGCTAATATTCTCGTACCTATCAAACTACAAAAGGGAGAATTAGTATTCCCAGAGGGCCAAGTTTGTGGAGCCATGTACTTTGTTGACAAAGGTATGGTTCGACAATTCTATTACAAGAATGGAAAAGACGTAACGGAGCATTTCTCATTCGAGGGTAGGATAGTATTCTGTATCGAGAGTTTTCTGAAGCAAGAACCATCACGACTGATGGTGGAGACTCTTGAGAATAGTACCCTCTTTGCTTTGCCATACGAAGAGCTTCATCTCTTGATGAATTATAACCAAGAGATTCTTACCCTTTACCGTCGCATTCTTGAGCATGCATTGATCAGTAGTCAGGAGCATGCTGATAGCCAGCGATTCGAGAATGCTGCAGAGCGTTATGCACGTCTTCTTAAGAATAAACCGGAGATTGTTTTGCGTGCTCCTATGGTGTACGTGGCATCATTCCTGCAGATGACCCCCGAAACGCTTTCACGTGTCAGAAGTGCGAAAGAGTAGGTTGTTTAATTGACAACAGACAATGGTCAGCAGACAACTGTAATTATATTCAGATAATTGATAAAAGTTAACGGACAACAAGATGAAATGACATCTGTTGTCCGTTATCTGTTATCTGTTATCTGTTTCTATTGTTATTCCTCTTGAGGAGTTCTTGTCTATCAGATACATTTAGACGGGATAATCCGTGTACTTAAAGCGTTTGATACTCTTTTTAGGAGTTTTATCGAACTCTTGTTCAATCACACGGATGCCTGCCAATTGGCAATAGGCAGGAAGGTTGAGGTTTAGTTCTTTTCGGTTCTGTTCCATGATTGCCTCAAGATCACTCTTTGAGAGGTTCAGCTTTGAAGCCGCTTCCATGTCGGGATAAACCAATCCATATAGTTTTTCGTTGCGCTGAATAACAAGACATTCGTTTACCAATGTAACGTTGCTCAGCTTATCCTCAATTTCTTCAGGGTAGATGTTCTGACCATTTGCACCCAAAAGCATGGTTTTGCAACGTCCTTTTATGAAGACGTTGCCTTCTTCATCCATGATGCCCAAGTCACCAGTATGGTACCAACCATCCTTGTCAAGAGTTGCCTCGGTGGCTTCGGGGTTCTTGTAATAACCTAACATTACGTTGGGACCCTTTGCAAGAATCTCTCCAGCAACGTTTTGAGGATCGGGACTATCAATTCGTACCTGCATGTTCTTGGCTGCTTTTCCGCAACTGCCCTTCTTGAAGTTCTTCCAGTCTTCGTAGCAGATGATAGGAGCGCACTCTGTAGCACCGTAACCAACAGTATAGTTGAAACCAACATCCTTGAGCAATGCTTCAATCTCCTGGTTGAAGGCTGCTCCACCGATAATGACTTCGTAGTAATTTCCACCAAATGCATCGCGCATGCTTTGGCAAATCTTCTTCTTGATGCGGTCGCCGATGATAGGAACATTAAGCATAAGCTTAATCTTGGGATCCTGGATTTTGGGAAGCACAGCCTTGCGAACTACCTTTTCGATAATAAGAGGAACGCAAATAAGTACGGCTGGCTTGATGTCGGCAAGTGCTTTTAACAGAATTACAGGACTTGGCATCTTCGTCAGGAAGAAGATGTGCATTCCTATGGTAAACTCGTAGATGAATTCAAATGCCATACCGTACTCATGGGCCATTGGCAACATACTTAAGATGTTATCGCCAGGCTTGAGATGTGGACTTAATACTGCATTGGCAAAATCCACATTACTCCATACGGCACGGTAGGGAATCATTACGCCCTTTGAGTTGCTTGTCGTACCACTTGTGTAGTTGATAAGAGCCATTTCATCAGGACTGTCCTGATGATAACTGATATGCTGTGGACGGAAGTTATTGGGGTATTTCTCTCCGAATAGTTTATTCAAGTTGTTACGGGCATCATTCAAAGCCTCGTTACGACTACTCAGCAGATTGTATTCCGTGAATGAGATGCAACCTTCCAACGCATTCATCTCTTCAAATTTCAGCGTGGCGAAGATCTGATCGGTAACAAAGAGCAGACGCGCTTCGCTGTGGTTTATAATGTCCTGAATCTGTGTGGGATGAAACTCATTGAGGATAGGTACTGCAACAGCTCCGTATGTCAGGATAGAGAAGAATGCTGCACCCCAACGGGCAGAATTTCTGCCACAAAGTGCAATTCTGTCGCCCTTCTTGATGCCACATGCCTCATAGAGTATGTGCATCTTCTCGATTACACGTGCAACATCCTTATACTGATAGGTATACGAACCATAGTCAGACATGGAACTTAGGTCCCAATACTTCTTGATGCTTTCTGCAATAATCTGATTAAAACTTGGAATTTCCATATTGTTAAGCTTTTGGGGTGATGTTAGCACAAAGATAGTGTGTTTTGTGTGATTTAGCAAGAAACAAAACAAAAAAATTGCACAAATAGTATAATATTTGCGCAATTATGGATATTTTTCTTTATTTAATATACTCTTGGACCGAAGATTTTGCTTCCAACACGTATCAAGGTGCTGCCGTTTTTTATGGCGATGGGGTAGTCATCACTCATGCCCATGGAGCATTCCTTGAAGTAATTTTTGCCGATGAAATGGGCATTTTGTGCGTGAAGAAAGAAGTTGTGTGCTGTAGCAAATTCATTTGAGATCTGTATGTCGTCGTCAACATTGCTTGCCATGCACATGATGCCTACAATGCGTACATTTTCAAGTGATTTCCAGGTGCCCTGAGATAAAAAAGCTTCGCATTCATCGGGCGAAAAGCCGAATTTCGTTTCCTCTTGAGCCACATGGAGTTGCAGTAAGACATCGATTACACGGTTGCATTTGGCTGCTTGCTTGTTGATTTCGAGCAATAGTTTTTCGCTGTCAATGGCGTGGATGAGTGATACATATGGAGCAATGTACTTAACCTTGTTTGTCTGCAAATGCCCGATGAAATGCCAGATAATGTCGCTGGGTAGTTCTGCTACCTTTTGCTGTAGTTCCTGTACATGGTTCTCGCCGAATATGCGTTGTCCGCCATCGTAGGCTTCCTGTATCATGCTTGAGGGGTGGTACTTGGATACGGCTACCAGTTGGACGCCTTCGGGCAAAGTTGCCTTTATTTCCTGAATGGATGATTGGATGCTCATCATTTATGTAAGTAATTTGTTTTCGCTTTGCAAAGTTATGTATTTTTTTGTAACTTTGCAAATCGTAATAACCATTTTGCTATCCATGCTAAAACATTTGTTCATCCTGTTTGTAATGTTCAGTTCTCATTGTATGGCACAAACTAATTTTAGTTCCGGTTCTTCTTCGGAGAAAGAGGTAAATCTATGTTTCCTGCATACCAGCGATGTGCATGGGGCAGTCTTTACATTTGACTTTTTCAAAATGAAGGACGTCCATAGCGGTTTGCCTTTCATCTATTCTGCCGTCGACTCCCTTCGCAGGCAGTTTGGAGATGCTTTGATCCTGACTGACGGAGGCGATTGCTTGCAAGGTCAGCCTACTGCTTATTATTACAATTATGTGGATACTACTTCTGAGCATCTTGTTGCCAGCGTGATGAATCAGATGGGGTATGTTTGTACGGTTATGGGTAATCATGACCTTGAGACTGGGCACGATGTTTACGATCGTTGGATACGCGACCTTAAGATGCCTGTGCTTGGCGCAAATATAATTGATACTCGAACAAATGAACCGTATTTATCGCCATATTTGATACTTAACCGTTATGGTGTCAAGATCGCCTTGTTGGGTATGGTAACGCCTACTGTACCTTTTTGGTTGCCAGAAACATTGTGGTCAAATCTGCGTTTTGATGATATGGAAACGAGTTGTCGCTACTGGGTGAATCGTATTCGTGAAAAAGAACATCCCGACCTTATCGTTGGTGTGTTTCACAGCGGTTTCAATGGTGGTATTGCGGATGGCAACCTCCTGGAAAATGCCACCGAACAGGTTGCACGTCAAGTACCAGGATTTGATTTCATTCTCTATGGCCATGATCATCATTCTGCTATTCGTGAGGTAAAGAACATTGAGGGGCGTAACGTAGTTTGCGTTGGAACATCCAGTGATGCTACCAGCTTTGCTATGATGAATGTTTCTTTGAAGATGGAAGGTGATAGGGTAGTAAGCAAGTCGTTCACTCCCTCTGTTCCTGTTGTAGCTTCTTCATGCATGGGCGCCAACGATCTTGTTGCTCAACTCTTCGAGTCAGAATTTGTAGATCAGCGTTTATCGCTTCGTGAGTGGGTTAATCAACCAATAGGTGTTCTTACCGATGACTTGGATGGTATGGATGCTTATTTTGGTTCATCTCTTTTCATTGATTTTATTCATCGTGTTCAGTTCCACCTCACGGATGCTGAAATCTCGTTTGCTGCCCCTTTGTCTTACAATTCTGTAATCAAGGCAGGTCCTCTTACGGTAAGTGATATGTTTGCGCTTTACAAGTATGAGAATTTCCTCTATACGATGCGTTTGACGGGTAAGGAGGTAAAGGATTTGCTTGAGATGAGTTTTGGGTTGTGGACAAACCAGATGCAGTCTCCAGATGATCACATTATGCTTCTTGAACGCAGAAACGACAACACGATGTTTTTCACAAATCTTACTTTCAATTTTGAATCGGCTGCAGGTATCCTTTACGAGGTGGATGTTACGAAACCTGTTGGTAACCGTGTGCGTATCCTTTCTATGGCCGATGGAACGCCTTTCTCGCTTGACAAGGAGTATCGTTGTGCGCTCAACAGCTATCGTGGAAATGGTGGTGGTGAACTTCTCACACAGGGTGCTGGCATTCCGCGTCAGCAACTAGCATCGCGTATCATCAATTCGACCCAAAAGGATTTGCGTTATCTTATGATGCAGTACATCAAGCAGCAAGGAACCATTACGCCACAGCCACTCAATCATTGGCGTTTTGTTCCAGCTGAATGGACAGAGGCTGCATGCAAACGTGACCGTGAGTTGCTCGATAACAGATAATAAAATCTAACGCGATTTATCTGTAAAGTTCCTCTCCCTCCAAACATCAGGAGAGGAACTGTTTTTTTATTTTTTCCTCAATGCTTTTACATGAGCATTGTTCACATAGTCGGGAAGGTCTTGCTCGTTGGCATCTTCCTGGGCTTGTCTTTGCAAACGGCGTCCGCTTGATGAACTTGAAGCATTGCATGAACCGTCGCATTCATCGTCTTCATTTTCATCGTTGTATGAGTCGCATCCGTCTTCTGCATCACAGCATCCTCCTTCAATGGCACTCTGAGCCAATTCTTCAACGGAGATTTCTTCGTTGCTGATGTCGATAATCTCGTCGTCGCTGATATCTTCATCATCATTTGCGTCATAGACTGCTACGTCGAAAGTACCGTCACCATCGATGTCCATTAACTGGAATATTTCATTGCCGCATTTGAAGTATGCTACCGGAACCTCACTTCCGTCCTCGTCGTCTTCGACCACGTCAAATCCAATCAGTTCAATGTCATCCCCGTCATTGTTGTCGCAACTGCCGCACTCTTCATCGTCATCGCAGTCATATCCACACGCCTTGTTGAGCAGGGCACCCAAACTGCCGTATTTGTTGCTGTCCTGCTTTGCTTTTTCGGCAGATGTCGAGGCATTCTCCTTGCAACTGTTCATCATAATGGGTGTGCTGATTAGCATTATCAGCGCAATCAAACACTTGAAATTCTTAAATATCTTTGCCATTCTTATCTTGTTTTAATTTCATGACAAAGGTACTGAAAAATTCTTTTATTTGCAACTTTTTGTCTCGTAAAATTTACAAAAAAAATAACTGTATTTTGTTCTGTATTTCATTGATGTACAACAAATAATTACCTGAAAATGTGTAAAATATCTCTTCGTCAATTCATTGCTTGTGTTCGTTTGAACCTTATTCAGGAAAAGACACGGTGATAATTGTGTAACACTTGAAACAGATAACAGATAACAGTTAAACAAAACGCAAAAATAAGGGTAAAAGTAGATTATATAATATTATATTATATAAAATTCTGCTCGGATTTTTTTCAACTTCTGTTTATCTGTTATCTGTTATTTCTGTTATTTGTTCCGGCACAAAATAACTTTTGGTGTTTTGAGAAATACCATGATTTTTAAACGCTATGTTTTCTAATTCTAATTTGGTGTCTTTAATTCTATTCACCCCATGATGGCAGATATGTGTTGGATTACCACTTCATGACGGGCATGTTGTCGCTGAAATGCCCCCACATAACTGGGTGTTGCTGATCGTCGGAATACTCCTTTACGTGTTTGCTGACGTAAGTGAATAATTCTTTGGCAGTAATGGTACGGTCGCGGTTGCTGTCTGCTTTACCGCTGAGTGCACGAATGAGGGCATGGGTGAAGTAACTGTGTTCAAAGTCCCAGCTGTTCTCGATGCTGTACTCTTTGTTGCGAGAGGCGAGAAAGAACATCACGTTGTTGCTTAGATTCACATCGCTTTGCTGTATGGTTGCCTTGCCTCGTAGGGATCCTGAGAAACAACTGTCGAAGAAGATCATCTTGTTCTTGCATTTTAGCTTGTCGTAAACTGCCATGATAGACTTAAAAGACAATGTCTTATCATATAGATAAAGTCCTTTCTGCTCGCCATGACCGCTGTAGAAGAACACCACGATATCATTGGTCGTAGCTTTACCAAATAGCGTCTTCATGGCTTGTGTCACAGATGCAGTTGTGGCACGCTTGTCTGTAAGAATGGTAATCTCTGCTTTGTTGTTCTTCTTGTACAGTTCTGCCACAGCTTTGGCATCGCCGGCACAGAGCGTCAGGTCATCCTCCTTGCCAGGGTAGTCGCTTATGCCTACCGAAAGCAAGTAAATCTTAGCAGATACATTGGCAGAGATAAATGTAAATAGGAGTAGAAGCGCCACCTTTCCCCGAAAGTGACGGGGAAGGGTGATACTTCGCTCGAGATACTTGAATAGTTTTGTGATTTGCTTCATAGAAAGCATTTTGTAATTTTTACTTAAGCCATGCAGCACTACTTGCGTCGCTGGGCATTCGCCAATCACCTCGTGGAGAAAGTGAGCAAGAACCCACTTTAGGTCCATCGGGCAGACATGAGCGCTTAAACTGCTGTGCAAAGAAGCGGCGGAAGAAGGTCTTCAACCACTTTTCGATTGTCTCGTCATCGTATTTGCCTTCGAAGGCATGCTGGGCAAGATAGAATATCTTGTCGGGACGGAATCCCCATCGCAGTACGTAGTACAGGAAGAAGTCGTGCAATTCGTAGGGACCCACAAGGTCTTCTGTCTTCTGCGTGATGTTGCCATTCTCGTCAGCGGGGATGAGTTCAGGACTGATTGGCGTATCGACGATGTCAAGCAGAATCTCCTTGGTGCTGCTGTCTGCATAATTGTTGGCAACCCAGCTGACAAGGTGGCGAACCAAAGTCTTGGGCACGGAAACGTTAACACCATACATGCTCATGTGGTCGCCGTTGTAGGTGGCCCAACCGAGAGCCAACTCGCTGAGGTCGCCTGTGCCGATGACAAGACCGTTCATCTGATTGGCAGCGTCCATGAGTATCTGTGTGCGCTCGCGTGCCTGTCCGTTCTCATACGTCACATCGTGAACATTGATATCGTGTCCCAAGTCGCGGAAATGTACCAGGCAGGCATCCTTGATACTGATCTCACGTATGGTGATACCCATGTTCTGCATCAACGTCACGGCGTTGGTATAGGTACGGTCGGTAGTACCGAAACCGGGCATGGTAATACCTACGATGCCCTTTAAGTCACGTCCCAGCTTCTTGAATGTACGCTCGCATACAAGCAGGGCGAGGGTAGAGTCTAGACCACCACTAATGCCCAACACCACCGTTTGTGCGTTGGTATGGATAATTCGCTTGGCAAGTCCTTCAACCTGAATGTCGAAGATCTCTTCGCAACGCTCATCAAGTGTACGGCCCGTAGGTACAAAGGGGTGGGGATTTATGGTGCGGTTGAGCGGTTGTTCGCGCTGTATCACCATGTCGCAATCTACAATGCTGATGGGCAGATCCTTGACCGTGGCTGCACAAGCAGCGAAGGTTGTGTTGATTCGACGTTCGGTACGCACGCGTGCTACGTCAATATCTGAGGTAATCATCTGTGCGTTGAACTGATGACGAAGTGCCTCACCCAGTAAAGTTCCATTCTCGTAAATAAGGGCTTTTCCACTGAATACGACATCCTGTGTGCTTTCGCCAAAACCGCATGCTGCATAGACGTATCCACAGATGCATCGTGCACTTTGCTGTGAAAGCAAACTCTTAAGGTAATTGTATTTGCCAATGTAGTCGTTGCTGGCGCTGAGATTAAATATGACATCGGCACCTTGCATACAAAGTGTGGTGCTGGGTGGATTGGGAGCCCATACGTCCTCGCAAAGTTCTACGCCAAACACGCAACTGCTGGAGTGGAAAATCTGATGGCGAACAAGTGGAATTTGCTGTCCACACAACCAGATGTGACCTTCTCGAATATCGTTGGCACTGGTAAACCAACGTTGCTCATAAAATTCCTTGTAATTAGGCAAGTATGTCTTGGGTACAATACCTAAAATCTTGCCTTTCTGCAAGATGGCTGCACAGTTGAGCAAAGAACCGCAGTAGCAGATGGGCAATCCGACGATGGAAATGACATCGTAATTACGGCTGTATTCCATCAGGCTTATCAGCGAAATCTCAGCATCGTCGAGCAGTTGCTGCGACTGGAAGAGATCTTGACAAGTGTATCCCGTGATACACAACTCAGGAAAGCAGACAATCTCTACGCCGTTTTCTTCTGCTTGTTGTATGAGACTCTTTATCTGCTCTGTGTTATATTGGCAGTCAGCTACCCTTACGCTGGGAATGGCGGCTGCAGTTTTTAGGAATCCGTGAAGCATTGTTTCATTTACAATTTACCATTTACAATTTGCCGTTTTGTATGCAATGCAAATGCTTGTTGTGAATAAGTTTATAAAAAACTAAACCATTTACAATGTCAAGATGCAACTTGGCAAATTGAACATTGTAAATGGCAATAGGTAGATGTTATTTAATCATTGCTACGCTTCGCTTAACGAAGTTGGTAAGAGCTTCGCCCTTCAACATACCGTTCTGAAGCAGAGCCAGGTCGATGAGCTGGTGAACGCGTTCGTTGCCAGCACCATAAGCGCTGAGTACGGCAGCCTTCTTATCCTGTTCTGCCTTGATCTTGTCACTACAATCCTTGAGATCATCTTTTTCCTCCTGAGTAATCTCCTCGGGCTTCTTCTTGTCCTGCTCCTGGCGGAGGACTGCCTGACGTGCGTTAAGACCCTTCAGTTCGCTGACGATGGGCTTGAGCTCTGCCTCGGTAGCAGCTTCGCTCTCTTCAAGTACAGCCTTGATGAGAGGAGCGTCGCTGTTGAGGACAAGGTTATACATGTCGGGCATTTCACCATAGAATGCCATGCCGGCCTGCAGACGACTCATCTCCTTCATACGACGCATGTACTCGCTCTGGGTAATCATAACGGGAAGTGCGTTTTCGCCCAATGCCTGTACCTCAACATGGAACTCTGTCTTGTCGGTTTTAGGCATCTGACTGCGGAAGATGCTTGAGAGGTTGTCGCCACGTTCAGCCTCGAGTACATTGCGCTGTGCGTCTTCCTTTTTAATGAGGCGGTCAACTACATCGCTGTCTACACGAGTGAAGGTTGACTTCTCCAATTTCTGCTCCAACATCTGCAGTAATGGTGTATCCAGTTGTCCGTCCATCATCAATACGTTGTAACCCTTTGCCTCGGCTGCTTGGATATAAGTGTATTGAGCATCCTTGTCGTTAGCATAGAGGTAGACAAGCTGGCCATCCTTGTTGGTCTGATTGTCCTTGATAAGGGTTTGATAATCCTCAAGGGTATAGTACTTGTTGTTTGTATCCTTAAGAAGGAAGTACTTGTTAGCCTTGTCGTAGAAATCCTCTTGTGAGAGCATTCCATAGTGAATGAAGATCTTGATATCGTCCCACTTCTTCTCGAATTCAGGGCGGTCGCTCTTGAAGATGCTCTGCAAACGGTCGCTCACCTTCTTGGTGATGTAGGTAGAAATCTTCTTCACGTTTTGGTCGCTCTGCAAGTAGCTGCGGCTCACGTTAAGGGGAATGTCGGGTGAATCGATTACACCATGGAGGAGAGTCAGGAACTCAGGTACGATGTTCTCAACATTGTCGGTTACAAATACCTGATTGCAATAAAGCTGAATCTTATTGCGCTGCATCTCGATGTTGTTCTTAATCTTGGGGAAGTATAGAACACCCGTTAGATTGAAGGGGTAATCAACGTTGAGGTGAATCCAGAAGAGAGGTTCATCGTGCATGGGGTAAAGCGAACGGTAGAACGAGATGTAATCTTCGTCCTTGAGATCAGCGGGCTTTTTTGTCCAGATGGGATCAACGCTGTTGATGACATTATCCTCGTCTGTATCCTGGTAACTGCCGTCTTTCCACTCCTGCTTCTTGCCAAAGACAACGGGAACGGGAAGGAAGTTGCAGTACTTCTTCAGCAATCCTTCGAGCTTGTCCTTCTCGAGGAAATCCTTGCAATCATCATCAACATACATCACGATGTCTGTACCACGATCTGCCTTTGTTGTATCCTCAAGAGTAAACGAGGGAGAACCGTCGCAACTCCACTTCTGAGCAGGTGCGTCCTGATAGCTCTTGGTGATGATCTCCACCTTTTTGCTGACCATGAACGATGAGTAGAAACCAAGACCGAAATGACCGATGATGGCATTTGCATCGTCCTTATACTTGTCCAGGAAGTCGTTGGCACCGCTGAATGCTATCTGGTTGATGTAGCGGTCAATCTCATCGGCAGTCATACCGATACCCATATCGCTTACGGTAATGGTTCCTGCTTCCTTGTCGAGCTTTACGCTGACCTTGAGGTCTCCCATTTCGCCCTTGAAATCGCCTTTGCCGGCAAGTGTCTTGAGCTTCTGGGTAGCATCGACTGCATTACTTACTATTTCGCGGAGAAATATCTCGTGATCACTGTAGAGGAACTTTTTGATGACGGGGAAGATGTTCTCAGTTGTAACCCCAATGTTTCCAGTTTGCATGGTTGTTATGTTTTAATTCAGTTTTCTAATTATATTTATTGTAGTAGTAGCACTTCGGGTTATGATTCCCTTATTCTACATTGATTTTAAGTTTGTCACTATCTAATTCCACATTAAGAATACTGCCCATCACAGGGGCTTCGTCACTCATCATCAATTCACAGATGGGATCTTCCAGGTAGTTCTGCAACGCACGTTTTAAGGGACGTGCACCATATTGTGCGTCATACCCCTTTTGTCCTAAGAAGTCCTTTGCTTCGTCGGTCAGCTGAAGGCTGTAACCAAGGTCGCTGATACGGCGCTTGAGTGGACGGAGTTCGATGTCGACAATCTTGCGGATGGCTTCCTGGTCGAGCTGGTCAAAGTTGATGATGTCATCCAGACGGTTCAGGAACTCGGGAGCAAATTGTTTCTGCAACGCTTTCTTTACCAACGAACGAGCAAATTCCTTGTCTTGCTGAGCCGTAGTAGGAGTAGCAAATCCAACACCGTGGCCAAACTCTTTAAGCTGGCGTGTTCCGCAGTTCGAGGTCATGATGATGATGGTGTTTCGGAAATCTACGGTTGTACCATTACCATCGGTCAAGCGTCCCTCATCTGTAACTTGCAAAAGGAGGTTGAACACATCTTGATGTGCTTTCTCAATCTCATCGAGCAAAACGATAGAGTAGGGTTTGCGACGAACACGTTCAGTTAGCTGGCCACCCTCGTCATAACCGACGTATCCGGGAGGTGCTCCCACCATTCTGCTAACGGTATGCTTCTCCATATACTCACTCATGTCGATACGGATAAGTGCATCTTCGCTACCAAACATTTCCTCTGCCAGCTTCTTTGCCAAGTATGTCTTACCAACACCGGTTGGACCTACAAACATGAAGGTTCCGATAGGTTTCTTGGGATCTTTCAACCCAACACGGCTGCGCTGTATGGCACGTGCAATTTGCTTGATGGCGTCGTCTTGACCAATCACGGTTGAAGAGAGGGTAGGAGCAAGGTTGCGCAAACGCTGGTTTTCCTCTTCGCCAATGCGCTGAACAGGAATGCCGGTCATGATTGACACCACCTCTGCAATTTGTTGTACGTCTACAGTACGACGGTGTCTATTCTGCTCTTCGGCAAACTTCTGTTGCATTACAGCCAATTCTGCTTCTGCTTGCTTGAGTTGGTCGCGATAGTCGGCGGCCAATTCAAAGTTCTGCTGACTGGCTGCTTTGTCTTTCTTCTCGGTCAATCGTACGATGAGATGCTCCTGGTCGAGTATTTCCTCGCTGACGGGAACGTCTTTTATATGTTCGCGCGCGCCAGCTTCGTCAAGTGCATCGAGTGCCTTATCGGGGAAACTTCGGTCGGTGATGTAACGCTCTGTGTATGTAACACAAGCCTTGATGGCTTCAGGGGTGTAAGTCACCTGGTGATGCTCCTCGTAATGTTCTTTCAGATTGGTGAGAATCTGTATTGTTTCTTCGGGAGTAGTTGCGTCTACCAAAATTTTTTGGAATCGACGTTCAAGTGCTCCGTCCTTCTCGATACTTTTACGATATTCGTCAAGTGTTGTTGCTCCAACACATTGAATTTCACCTCGTGCCAATGCAGGTTTTAGCATATTTGCTGCATCCATGGAACCTGGGGCAGAGCCTGCTCCAACGAGTGTGTGAATCTCGTCAATAAAGACGATAATGTCGGGATTCTTCTGTAATTCTACGATGATAGAACGAATGCGTTCCTCAAACTGTCCGCGGTATTTTGTACCAGCCACAACACCTCCCAAATCAAGTGAGATGACGCGCTTGTTCCAAAGGCTACGTGAAATTTGATGGTTGACAATGCGGAGCGCCAAACCTTCTACAATAGCACTTTTACCTACGCCGGGTTCGCCAATAAGAACAGGGTTGTTTTTCTTGCGACGACAAAGAACCTGAGCCATACGCTCAATTTCTTTTTCGCGTCCAACAACAGGATCCAATTTCCCGGCTTTGGCAATTTTTGTAAGGTCTGTTCCGAAGTTGTCGAGGGCAGGAGTTGCCGTACGGGGAGCCGAAGTGGCAGTCTTGCTTTGAGGACGGACATCATCTTCGTCTTCCTCGTCTGCATCCGAGAATCCAAAACCGTCTTTTACGTCGGTTTGTGGACGGACAGCAGTCATTACGTCATCATAAGTAAGTTGGTTTTGTACCAATATCTGACTGGCTTCGTTATCGTTTTCGTGAAGTATCGCCAAGAGCATGTGTTCGCTCTCGACGGTATCACTTTGCAGGTTCTTGGCCTCAAGTACGCACAGCTTCAGTATCTTTGAAGCTTTAGCGTCGAGTGTCATATCGTCCGGATGGGGTGTCACAATGGCAGTTTTCTGTCGAGCTACACTCTCCAACTGTGCTTTTAGTTGCTTGGGGTTATCGCAAAAACGGCAGACAATCTCGCTGGCTACGCAACGAGGATCGCGCAAAATGCCCAATAAGATGTGGACAGGCGTTACATTCTCGTTCTGTAAGCGTATTGCCTCGTCTCGGCTAAAGCCGAGGATTTGAGACACTTGTGTCGAAAATCTGTTTGTCATCATAAATATCATCGTCTGAGTGCTGTAAATACAACACAGTTATCACTCTTTATTTTTGCAAAGATAATGCCAATTTCTGTTATTTGTGCTTTTTTGGTGAAAAATTTTCTTTTGTCGAAAAAAAGTGTTATCTTTGTGCGCTAATATGAAAGTGGGTTTAACCGCTCAGCGTGCAAGGAAATGCCCTTTACGGGGATTTTCATAGAAAATGAAGAAACAAAATTAAACAGTAAAATAATGATTGACGCAGAAGACAGAATTATCAAAGTCGACATTGAGCATGAAATGCGAAAGAGTTACATTGACTACTCTATGAGTGTCATCGTAGCTCGTGCCTTGCCCGATGTTCGCGACGGATTCAAGCCCGTTCACCGTCGTATTCTTTTCGGAATGAAAGAACTGGGCAACACACACAACAAACCTTATAAGAAATGTGCCCGTATTGTCGGTGAGGTATTGGGTAAGTACCATCCTCATGGCGACAGTTCTGTATATGGTGCCTTGGTTCGTTTGGCACAAGAGTGGAACATGCGTTGCACTTTGGTTGACGGCCAGGGTAACTTCGGTTCTGTAGACGGTGATGGTGCCGCTGCTATGCGTTACACCGAGGCTCGTCTTTCTCTGATGGGTGAGGCCATGATGGATGACCTTGACAAGGATACCGTTGATATGGTAAACAACTTCGACGATACCTTGCGCGAGCCTACCGTAATGCCTACCCGTATTCCTAACCTCTTGGTAAATGGTGCAACGGGTATTGCCGTAGGTATGGCAACCAATATTCCTACTCATAACCTGGGCGAGGTGATTGATGCTTGCGTAGCATTTATCGATAATCCCGAACTCGACAGTTTAGCGCTGATGGAGTGGGTTAAGGGTCCTGACTTCCCCACTGGTGCCTTCATCATGGGTACTCAGGGTATCAAGGACGCATACGAAACCGGCCGCGGTCGTGTCATTATGCGTGCCAAGGGTGATATCGAAGCTGGCGAACAGCATGATACCATCGTATTCACCGAGATTCCTTATGGTGTCAACAAAGCAGAACTGATTAAATATATTGCTGAACTCGTTAAGGAAGGTAAGTTGGAGGGCATCTCTAACGTTAACGATGAGTCTGACCGTGAGGGTATGCGTATCGTGGTAGAGGTTAAGCGTGACGCTAACAGTCGTGTCGTAATGAATAAGCTCTTCAAGATGACTCCCCTGCAGACAAGTTTCAGCGTAAACAGCATTGCTCTGGTAAAGGGAAGACCCAAACTGTTGACTTTGCGCGACTGCATTAGCAATTTCGTTGAGCATCGTCACGAGGTTGTTATCCGTCGTACTAAGTTTGATCTGAAGAAAGCAGAGGAGCGTGCTCACATCCTTGAAGGTTTGATTATTGCAAGCGATAATATCGATGAAGTAGTTCACATCATCCGTGCCAGCAAGTCGCCCGCTGATGCTCAGGTTAACTTGGAGAATCGCTTTAACCTGGATGAGTTGCAGAGCAAGGCTATCGTTGATATGCGTTTGAGCCAGCTCACCAATATGCGTCAGCTTGACCTTCATAACGAATATGATGAGTTGCAGGAGAAGATTAAATATTATAATGAGATCTTGACTAACGACGAACTTTGCCGCAAGGTGATGAAAGACGAGCTTATTGAGGTGAAGGAGCAGTTTGCTACTCCTCGTATGTCTGTCATCATGCCCAGCGCTGAGGAATTCAATGCAGAAGACTTCTATGCTGACGACGAAGTGGTTGTTACTCTTTCTCATCTGGGTTACATCAAGCGTACTCCTCTGGCAGAGTTCCGTGCTCAGAGTCGTGGTGGAGTAGGAGTGAAGGGTAGCAGTACACGCGATGGTGATTTCATCGAGAGCATGTACATTGGTACTATGCACAATACCATGATGTTCTTCACTCAGAAGGGACGTTGCTACTGGCTCAAGATTTATGAGATTGCCGAAGGTGGAAAGGCTAACAAGGGTCGTGCCATCCAGAACATGTTGCAGCTTGATTCTGATGATAAGGTTGAGGCATGCTTGTGCATCCGCAAGTTGAGCGATGCAGAGTTCTGTTCTAACCATTACGTATTCTTCTGTACCGAGCGTGGTATTATCAAGAAGACTTGTCTGACAGAATATTCTCGTCCCCGCGCCAATGGTGTCATCGCTCTCAATATCAACGAAGGTGACCGCGTAGTTAGCGTACAGTTGACGAATGGAAATGACGAAATTGTCATTGCCAACAAGAATGGTCGCGCAATTCGTTTCCATGAGAATGATGTTCGTCCTATGGGTCGTGCTGCTACAGGTGTTACCAGTATGGTTCTCGATGGCGAAGAGGATAGGGTAGTGGGTATGGTTGCTGTTAACAATCCTCAGAGTGATAGCATCGTTGTTATCAGCGAAAAGGGTTACGGAAAGCGTAGCGTACTGATGGATGAGGATGGCAATGACATCTATCGCAAGACCAGTCGCCGTGCCAAGGGTGTTAAGACACTTGATATTACGGAGAAGACCGGACAGTTGGTTACCATCCGTGCCGTTGATGATAGCAACGACTTGATGATTATCAACAAGAGTGGTATTACTATCCGTATGCATGTTGACACAATCCGTCAGACTGGCCGTGTGGCTCAAGGCGTTAAATTGATCGACATTACCAAGCGTAATGATGTAATCAGTAATGTCTGTGTTGTTCCACGTGAGGAGGAAGAAGAGGTAACTGATGAAGTAATTGAGAATGCAGAAAGTGCAGAGAATGTTGACAATAGCAACGATGTTCAGCAGAATGATGCTCCCGAAACTGTATCAAATGAATAATTAACTTAATCTTAATACATTATTATTATGAAAAAAATTATTTTAAGCATGGCTGCTATGCTGTTTGCAGGCTCCATGATGGCTCAGACTGCTGACGAAAAAGCTGCAGCAAAGGCTGCAAAAGAAGCAGAGAAGGCTGCAAAAAAAGCATTGAATGCTGCCAAGGATGAAGCTTTGGGGTGGTACAATGAAGGTTATAAGTGCTATGACCAGTCAAACACCAAGATGAATGAGTTCAATATGTACAAGATGCAGGAGCGCAATCAGGATAAGGTTGCTGCAAAGCAGGCTGAATTGAACAGTACCATGTTGGAACTTGCAAAGAAGGGTTCTCCCCTGTTAACCAAAGCTTTTGCAACAGGTCTTATTGAAGAAAAGAAATATTTTAATGGTTACCGTGCCCAGGATTTCATGTTGTCACAGATTCTCAATTCTGAGTTGACAAAGGCTTCTCAGAAGGAGGCTTTCGATACACTATCCTTCGCAAAGATTGCCAACGAGCTTTGTGATGCATGTCATTATCAGTTGATGTATGGCAAGAAGAGCGATGATCAGCAGAAATTGATCATGGCTCAGGTTGAGGCAAAGTTCCCTCGTCTTCACACTTATCTGGCGTATGCAGCACAGTTTGAGATTGAGAACAACAACTTGGAAGGTGCTTGTGCAGCATTCGATAACTATAAGAACTTTGCACAGAAGTATCCTGAAGTAGCTAAAGATGCCAATGTTGTTAATCCTCAGGTTCCCTATTCACAGTTTGCATTTAACATCTATTTTATTGCGTACAAGCAGAAGAATTTTGATATTTGCGATAAATACTATGAGGAAGCTCTTCTGTTTGATGATGAGCAGAGCAAGGTATTCGTAACAAGTAGCCGTCCTCAGATTTTCCTTCAGAAGGGTGATACTGTTGCATGGACAAATTCTTTGAAGGAGATGATCGAAAAGGATCCTCATTCTGCAAATGCAGAGGTTGCAACTCAGAACTTGTTGGCATACTATAGCCAGAAGGGTATTGCTGAGATGACCACTTTTGCAGAAGAAATGTTGGCAAAGGATCCTGATAACAAGATTGCAAACTACGGTATGGGTTATGTATTTGCTTCTCAGCAGAAATACGAAGAGGCTTTGAAGTATTATCAGAAGTGTGTAAAAATTGATCCCGACTATATGGAGGGTAACTTCCAGTGTGGTTTCTGCTACTACCAGATTGGTTTGGAGAACGGTCGTAAGATTGCAGACAAGAGATATTCTTCACAGGCTGCTGCCGACAAGGACTCTGAGGCTAAGGTAAAGGTTTACTTGCGTAAGGCTGCTCCTTACTTTGAGAAGGTTCGTGAGTTGAAGCCCGATGAGCCCATGCGTTGGGCAGGTGAGTTGAAGGTTATTTATACAAACCTTGGACAGAAGAACAAACTTGCTGACCTTCCTTCTGATTATTAATATGAAGTTATAGCTTATACAGTTTTCTTGATTTATTCATTCATTTACGAAAACTGAAATCTTATTGATTAAGAGCATCCAATTGGGATGCTCTTAATTTTTTTTCATGTATAAATCATTTCTCAGATTTAAGTATTCATTTCTTATCATTGCTGTCCGGTAAAACTCAAAATAGCATAAATTATCTGCCCGAAGCCCAGTAAACACGTGCTTCGGGCTAGATTTTCTCAAAAGTAAGCCCCCCTAGTCAAAAAACGTAGGCTGAGGTGGCCCCTTCTGAGCCTCC
>JAZUKS010000025.1:0-9612 GCA_045643405.1 Bacteroidaceae bacterium
TATTGCTGCCTCGCTTCAGCATATTACCGGTCAGAACATACACACCTCCGCCGTCATTCTCCGTCCCATAGTCATTCCACTCGCTGAAGGGGAAGTCTACGAATGTTCCCCAAAGGCCATTGACGATGCTTGCCTCCTTTGCCTCGGCTGCTGTGTAGTACACCTTGAAGGTGTTGTCGGTGGCACGGCAGATATAGGGGGTACCTGCAACCATCTGCTCATGACTGTAAAGCTTGAGCGAAGAGGGATTGTTTTCACTGTTCTTGCCCAAACCTGCAATAGAGTACACTTCACCACCCTCTATAAATGCAGATCCATAAGGGATGCAAATCGTGAACCAGTCACCGGGAGTGAAATATTCTTTCTTTTCCTCATTCTTTATGCGAGTGTAGATTCCGTTGTAGTAGAATTTCTCATCATTATTAACATCTACAACCATATCTACATCATCACCCTCGAAGATGGGATAGGGCTGTACGCCGATTGACTGCTTCCATACCTTTGATGTCTGACCATTGTTCAAGTCGTAGCAAAGCTGGCCACCGGTAACCTGCTCGGCATTAGGAGCATAAGAATAGCAGTCGGTCTTCTTACCAGCATTACAAATCTCTTCTCCACTCTTCCAATTTATATTGGCTGCCACATAGCTGTTTTTAACAGTTAACCTGCTAGCATTTACTATAGTGCCTACAAGACCTCCATTGTCTATAGCATTCGGGGCTGATACCTTGCCAACAAAACCGCAGTTTTTAAGTTCTACAGTTGATGTAAGGGTTGCCTTACCAATAACACCGCCAAAATTACCTGTATGCGAAGTCGATTTGGAATCATTATACGACACACTGCTAAGGCACTTTTCTATAATGGGTGTATTGGCAAAACCGACAACACCACCACATCCAGTATAGCCTCCATTATTAGTTATCGAACCAGCAACATACAGGTTCTTGATGGTTGCACCAATAGTGCTTCTGAACAAGGCTGTAAAGTTACCATTTGCCACATAGTTTATAGTCACTTTGTGGAACTTGCCATCGAATTGGCCCGCAAAACGATAATTTGCTTTTTCCACACCATACATTTTGGTACCCTTACTGGTAAAGTCGATGTCATTCATCAGTCTGATCTTAGCATCGATGCTCTTAATGCTATTGTATTCAGAACCTGAATTGACGTAGTCCATCGTCATCTCCATCTGGTTAGCATCTGACACCTCAAGCCAACCAGCGTTGACGGGAACCGTGAGAGAACTATAGAGGTTGCTACAGTTTTTACACTTCTTGCTCAGTTCTGTGCTGCTTAATTCAAATTCGTACGCATGCGATGCACCACGACTTGAATTGGTGTAACCACCCTCACTGAAACCGCCAGTAGTAGCATGCGTGCCATCACAGCCCATTGCCTTGTAGACAATATCACCACCGCGGGTAAACAGCATGGGATGATCATCCTCACCTAATTTCTGATACCAAACACGGCTTCCTTTCTCTTCATTAAGGAGATAGGTTAAATGACCATTATAATACCAATCGTCCGTATAATCAGAAGGCTTGCCATATGCTAAAGCAGTACTTGTGCTTGAAACATTCTTCAGGTCATAGGTTTTGGTTACTGAATACTTCTGGGTCTCGGTAGAATTTCCAGCGAACAAACCATTGTCAATATCCCCCCAATCATCATGAATAACATTCACAAGACCATTATTCCAACTGTTGTTGATCTTGAGGGTGCACTGATTAACTTTTCCTACAAAGGCTCCAGCACCATTGCCATCAGTACCATTGTTGCCCAAAACTGACACATCACCCGTGTTGTAACAAGTATTAATGACAACCTGAATATTATTGTCTGCACGCCCCACAAAAGTTCCGGCTTGCCATCCTGCAGAGACATTTGCCTCATTACCACACTTCTCGAAGGTAACGGTACCAGGGCCGCTTGCTTGTGCCACAAAGGCAGCTCCATAATTCCAAGTACTTGCAAATGAGCAGCTTGAATGTATAATTATATTCTTAAAAGTAGCACCTGAACCTGCATAACTTACCAGAGCCGCATTTTCTCCCTGAGAAACCTTCAAATTAAGAATCTGATGTCCCTGGCCGTCAATCACACCATGATACATCTTATCTGCAAATGCACCGATGGGAGTCCATGAGGTGATGCCAGAGCAGTCGATATCGTTCATAATAAGCGCATTTGAGAAATGGGCTCTTCCCTCATTTACTTCAGCAGCAAACTGTACGAGCTCCTCGGCATTGTAAATCTTGTAAGAAGACTCTTTCTGCTTCTCAGTATCTACAACTGGTTTTGGCAAAGGTTCCTGAGTAGGAGGAGTAAGACCAGGGAATCCCGTATACCATTTTTCCCACTCTATCTTCTCCGCAAACAACTGGTATCTATCAGTATTGACTGCAGCAAGATCCTGCTTCCTTCCATCCCACGAATAACCGTGATAAAGGATCCATTCCTCAGTCTCTCCCGCTTGATTCTTAACCGTAAGAATCTGAGTATTATGGCCTGGACTCAAAACATAGTTGTTAGTCTTCAAAATACTCAACATAGTACCTTTGCCATTTTTTGTGAACACATCTCTACCATCTTGATCCTTGAATGTCGACGAAAGAGATCCATCTGTACGGGCACAGACGAGTTCGGTTTCCTGAGCAAGAGATTTAGGGCGTGGGTTATTATCAAATTCATCTTTACTCTTATGGAATTTTCTAGTTGCAAAAAGATATGTATAAGTCTTTCCATCTTTTGCTTTGTGCTTAACTATAACAGGTGCCTTTATCTCTGCCATCTCACCTGCATTTGTATTTGCCAATCTCTGAACTGAATTAGCAGTACTTGTACAAGCAGCATCTAACTCATTATAATAAATTCCAGCAATTGCACCATCACCAAAGACAAGGTAGTTCTTGCCATCAGTATCCCGAAAAAGCGAAGGCGTTTTAGCATAATCTGCGGTCAAAAGAACCTTATCAGAGAAAGGACCATAGGGTTTGTCGGAAGTAGCCACATGAATCTGAGTCTTGCCATCAGAACTTCTTGCACAACTATAATATAATAGGTACTTGCCATTTACATAGGCTATATCAGGAGACAGAAGTTTGGCACTTGCACTTACGCCACTAGGACGTGAAGCAAAGATATAGGTGATGCAGGTCCAATTCACCAAATCGGCAGAACGCCAAACAGGCATTCCTTCGCCGAGCTTCATCTCGGATGAATACAGATAATAGAATCCGTCCTGCGCAAGAATCACAGAAGGATCTTCTGTATCAGCATCAAGTATGGGATTTATATAATGGGTCTCATCTTCCTCGGTTTGACCTTCTTGTTCAAATATAGCAAACCAGTCTTCTGTCTGATTGGGATTTGATGATGTACAGAGCACCTGCCTGTTAAATGGGTTATTCGTTGAAACGATTTCTCCTTCCAGACTTCTTGCCCAGCCCTTAAACTCATAACCGCTGTTGGCAGTAGCCTCGAGCTTAAAACTAAAAGTACCATCCGTGGAAGCAGAACCTTTCTTAGTAGAACTTTGCTCACCGTCTACAGTGGCAGTACCACCATCGGCAGCCACTTTGACCGTGGCAGAATACAAAACCTTCTCAAAATTTGCAGTGTAAGTAAAAGAAGTAGGACTACCACTGTTTGTAGAAGTAGCTTCTGGAGTAATTTTGAAGGGATTATCCGAAGAAGTCCCAGAACCTGTCCAAGTCCAACCCTTGAACATATAACCTTCTTCAGGCTTGGCAAAAAGATAATACGTCTTTGACTCATTGCCTTCAGATTTGCAATCCCAAGACTCCTCTGTATTGCCTGATGTAGCAGTATTACTCGTGGAGATATAAACTGTTCCTTCGCCTGTCTTAGAAACAGTAACCTTACCGTAATGGGTATTATGATTTGCAAACACGCTGGTATGCACCATGGCGAGCAGGAAGGCCACTAAACCAAAAAACCTTAACAACCTTGAGTTTCTCATAATGATATATTTTTTGTTTTAATTCCAGTTTACAACTTTTAGTTATTGCCATACAAACGGATTACTATATTAACCGTAGATTTCCTTAGTATTTTCTAGTTATATAGATCATGTTCACTTCCGTATATATGTACTCGGTGCAAATTTACGACATTATATATAAATAACCAAATATATTCACCCCAAAATGCGAAAAAATAAACGCGAACCACCCATTTTCGCAAAATCCGTTCGTTTTTGAGCACGAAACACACACCACCACCTCTCCCGGGGGAGTGCTTCAAATCCCATGGGGACTCTCTTACTCCAGAACCGCATGGATGCGGCCATCGGCATCGACCTTCCATTCTACAAGGCGGAAGCCGGCGATGGCGAAGATGCCCTCCATCTGTATCCGACTGGAGGAAGGATGAGAGAGACCATCGAAGGCATCAATGAAACCGTTGATGACGCGGTAATGGTTTCTCAGCGATTGCCTCACATGCCCTTTTTTAAGTTGTTGAGTGCCGTATAACTGATTTCCAGGTCTTCACGAAACATAGAAAGACTGTAACCTAAATCACTCACCATTTTTGCAAAATAACGGTCAAAATACTCGGCAAATGCCTCATTGAACTCTGAATTGTTTGATTCCATAAAAAAACTTTTTAATTGCCAGTACCGAATTCGGTACGCTGGTGTTAATAATTAAGGATAACTTTGCACTGTCATCCAAAAAGATAGACGGATTAAAGCAACAATGGTTTAACATGATACAAGAAACAAATCTTTTAATCATATTTTCCAACAATTATATATTTCATAACAAATAAATTGGCAAAGAAACAAATCATCAACAAGTAAAGAATCAAAACAACATGGAAGTATTTGCAAAGATCATCGCAACAAGCGAGTTGGTTTCCGTACAGACCGTACGGAACGGAGTTCAAGAGACCATCAGTAAGCGCGAGATAGTGCTTCAGACGCTCGAGACACGCCAGAGTCAGCAGACGACATTCTGCGCCCCACAGGTATTCGTTGCTACCCTGTTCGGACAACAGGCAGAGGGATTCCCCACCGGCCAGGAAGGTGCCTACGTGTGTGCACAGTTATCATTCTCGGGACAGAAAACCAACGACGGGAAGCGTTGGTTCCAGAATGTGAACCTTACACGATACGCCTTCCCACAGGAACAACAGGTATAGTCAACATTTGCAGTGATATATTTGACCCATAAAGTGCAGTAACATGCTGAGTTCTATAATCAAAAAGCGCCTACGGCGAACAAAAGCATCCTTGGAACAATTGGCATATTTCTCGAATAGATTTTCCGTTCGGTTTTCATCTAGGTACAAAGTCATTATCGACAAAGTCGTTTCACTATTGAGAAGTAAAAAAAATGGTAACTACTCAGGTATCCTTGTTTTTTGCCTTCGGCGAACGAAAATTTTCCGTAAATTATCCGTGAATTTAATCGAAAATTGATTTTATCGGGGTAAAACTAAAGATTTACGGAATAATTTACGGGTAATTCACGGTCATTCACGTTAAAAAATAAATATTTGAGCGATACCTGAGTAGTTACAAAAAATGCCATACAAGTACATCGTGCCAGTCAATCTTCGGATAATGAACACGTTACGACTCAAATTCATATCACCAGCTAAACAAAAGTCGCATGCAACATCTCATGTCATGCGACTTCTACAACTCACTCTCCTACAGAGTGTTTAACCAAGAAAGTATCATAGTATCATCCACTCAACGGTTTTGCCCATGCTTTCGCAGCAAAGCAGAGAAAGAATCATCAATCTTCAACCGTCAGCCATCAATCGTCAATCGTCAATCTTCAATCATCAATCTTCAATCGTCAATCCTCAATCTTCAATCTTCAATCTTCAATCTTCAACCGTCAATCATCAATCTTCAATCGTCAACCATCAATCTTCAATCATCAATCTTCAACCATCAATCTTCAACCATCAATCATCAATCATCAATCTTCAACCTTCAATCATCAATCTTCAACCTTCAATCATCAACCATCAATCGTCAACCATCAATCTTCAACCATCATGTTTTACCCCTCACGTTACAAGTATTTCGGTGATAAGGAACCCAGCATTATCACCTGGCAAGAACTGCTTGCCGAAACCATTTCTACTCAGAACATAGTGTACAGGAACACCATTGCCTCACGAAAGGCTCGTGCCGAAGGCAACGATAAAGAGGCGAACCGACTGAAAGCCAGTTGCGGTCTGTTCACCCCATGCTGTCAATGTCATGATGACCGCAAGGAGGAAAACATCATCGGACTGACACAGGTCGGCATGGGCGATATAGACCACATCCCTGCCGAGGCACTACCAGACGCCATCGCCAAGGTCAAAGCTGATCCGCACACACTTTTCGCCTTCATCACCAACTCACAGCAAGGCATTCGTTTCCTATTCAGATGGAAGGTATCGGGAGAGTTTAGAGTTCAGAGTTCAGAGTTTAGAGTTCTGGGGGTAGAATACGCTCTGCATCGTGCAGCATGGGAGGTGGGAACTCGCTACTACGCAGCACTGACAGGATTTCCGACAGACAAGTCGTGCAAGGATGCGGCACGCGTGTCATTCTTTTGTCACGACCCGGAGGCGTATCTCAACGAGGACTGCGAGCCCTTCGTGCTGACCGCCGAGGACGTGGCACCTTACCTGAAGAACCCCAAGCAGGTATCGCCCACCGACGAGGCTCATGCAGCACCCGTGAAGCAGAAAGAGATACTGCAGTCGGTCATCATGGACGAGTTCCGCTTCCGCGTGGACGAAGCACTCATCACACGCCTGCTCGACAAGCATCCCTACCAGAGTCCGGGGCGCCATCAGTTCTGGTTGAAACTGGGATTCCACCTGCGTTTCTTTCAGCACTCGCGCTATGAGTTCGATGCCTATAAGCAAGCAGCCCTCCGCATACTCAACGAACGGGGACTTGTGCTGAACGATGACCCCAGTCAGCGGAAACCACACGAGATAGAGGACTGCCTGGAATACGGTTTCAGTAAGGGCACCGATGCCAGCGAGGACTGGGTGGAAGAATACACGCAACGATTCCTGTCATCAGCGGACACCTCACATGTAGAGGGAGAATGCGCCACAGCCCCTGCACAGGCAGAAGGAGAGGATGGCGACGAGGCCGTGATAGAGAAACACTGTCCGCATTTCCCACAAGAGGTGTACCAGAACCTGCCCGAACAGTTGTGGCAGGGCCTTATGCCCGCAGAGAACAAGAAAGGCAGACTCACGGACATCCTGCTGATGTCGCTGCTTACCAACTACAGTGCCATCTGCGCCAACACACATCTGCTGTATGGCACACGCGACTACTCTCCCAACCTCGGCTTCATCTGCCTGGCAGGAGCAGGTAATGGCAAGTCGATACTGGAATATGGTTTCCGCATCGTCAAGGGCGTGGACGACTACCTCGAAAAGCAGTCGGCCGAAGCGCGACAGCAATACGAGCAGCAAAAGGAGGCATACGAACTGGGCAAGGCGCAGGCGCTGGCCAACATCCGCAACCAAAGGAAAGGAGCGGGGAGCAAAGTCTCGGAGATAGCAGGTGCCACAGGAAAAGAGGCGGCAGACTTGCATGCGCCAGAGGAACCGCAGGACAAGCTGCTGGTGATGCCCGGCACCACGTCGCGCTCGCAGTTTACCATCTGCATGCACTCGATGGGCGAGTATGGTTTGATCATCAACTCCACAGAGATACGAACCATCTGCTCCACCCTGAAGCTCGACGTGGGCGATTTCTCTGATCTGCTCTGCAAGGCGATGTCGAACGAACAGATTGAGCAGTTCTTCAAGGTGGACAACCGACGCATCAAGATTGACTGTCCCAAGCTGTCCATCTGCATGTCGGGCACGTTCGACCAGTTTCACGACTTCATTCGGACCATCGAAGACGGACTCTACTCACGTTTCCTCTTTATGATGATGGAACCACATGTCAGTTGGATATCGCAGAAACCCAACAGTACGCACGGTGACTACGGCAACGTGTTCGCAGCGCTGGCAGACGATGCCTTGCAGATGTGGGAGATGTTGCAGCAATGCCCCACATGGGTGACATTCTCGGACGAGCAATGGGGCGAGCATGACCGTCTGTGGAGCAACGCGCTCAACGAACTGGTGCTGGAGGGTGGCGACGACCGCGTGTCTATCGTCAACCGTCACGGACTGGCACACATGCGCATCGCCACGGTACTGACGGTGCTGCGCAAGTGGAACGAATACAAGCGTATCAGGGAGTCGTTAAACCATCATGCCACCTGCCACCAGCACATGGCAACAACGCACGACAAACTGTTGGAAAACTTCAGTGCCAAGTACCGCATCATGACGTGCCGCGACGATGACTTCCAGACGGCATCGCTCATAGCCACAACACTCATCCAGCATGCCCTGCATCTCAGTACCACGGTGGGACAGGCAACGCCACGCAATGTACTGCCCATGCGACAATGGCCGTGGGCCATGCAATGCCTGAACGACATGCGCGAGGAGTTCAAAACATCGGTGTTCGTGGAACGTGCAGAAAAGGTGTACAACCGTTCAAGGGGGCACATCTTCAAGGCGCTAAAACACCTTGTGAAGCAGAAACACATACACAAACTGCGTCAAGGGGTGTACACGAAAATGTCATCAGAAAGGGCGTGAATGTCTTTTATGCGACAAACACCATACTTTTCCATCACAAACCATTTATAACAAAATAATTACAAATAGTCGCACTACATGAGACATCTCATGCGACAATAACACAAAAGTACCTATGAATACAAATCCCACTACCATTGAGAAGCGCGATTACAGCAAGAAGGAACTCGCCATCATGTGCAACCCTGGCATGGACGCTGATGCTGCATCGCAGAAGTTCTACCGCGACGTGTATGGTTGCACCAAACTCATGAGCATCCTCAAGCGACGCGGTTTCCGCAAGTACAAGCACACCCTATCCTACTGGCAGGTAAAACTCATCCTGGAGTATGTGTATCCGGAGATGTTTGAGATAGAAAAATGACGCAATGTTCCCAACTTAAAACATCTGGGATAATTCTTTCCCAAATGTAGAATTGGGGGGCAAAATACAACGAAATGGCAATTTACAGATTTTAACACTGTGAATTGCCGTTGTAACTACTCAGGTATCGCTCGAATATTTATTTTTTAACGTGAATGACCGTGAATTACCCGTAAATTATTCCGTAAATTTTTAGTTTTACCCCGATAAAATCAATTTTCGATTAAATTCACGGATAATTTACGGAAAATTTTCGTTCGCCGAAGGAAAAAAACAAGGATACCTGAGTAGATACTTGCCGTTTTGTTCGTATTACACAAGTTGGTGTTCATGAGAATCGTTATTGCCAGATTGGTTCCATTTCCCAACCTTTAGGGAATCCCATCGCAGCAAGGTCTATCTCTGGGAAGTCAACGAATAGCCATCGGAGCTTTGCAAGCATATCGTTGTTCGGAGATATCACTTCCAGGAAATACTTGATGATGCATATATTAAAATAGGTTCTCTGAGGGTCTACTGGTAATGTGATCCAAGGATAGCTTATTCGTCTTGGCATCATTGGAAGAATGAAGTTCACC